>CALXCP010000005.1 GCA_944386845.1 uncultured Oscillospiraceae bacterium
TAGGTGGAGAACTGGGTGCCGAAGGCGGGGTCGTACCACCGCACCGCCTTGAGAAAGCCCAGGCAGCCCAGCTGGTACAGGTCCTCCCCCTCCACCCCCCGGCCCCGGTAGCGGCGCACCACGCTCCAGATCAGGCCGCTGTTCTCCTCCAGCGCCTGCCGGCAGGCGCCGTCGTCCCCCTCCCGGGCGGCCTGGAGCAGCTCGGGGGAGGACGGGGCGCTCACCGCCCGCCCCCCACCCGGAGGGCGATCCTCTTCCGCATGGTGACGGCGGTGCCCTTGCCCGGGGCCGAGCGCACCTTCACGCTGTCCATGAAGCTCTCCATGATGGTGAAGCCCATCCCTGAGCGCTCCCCGCCGCCGGTGGTGAACATGGGGGTCCGGGCCTGTCCGATGTCCCCGATGCCCACCCCCCAGTCCTTCACCTGGACCTCCACGGTGTTGTCCTCCAGCAGGCGCAGGCGCAGCAGCACCCGGCCCAGCCGGTCGGGATAGCCGTGGACGATGGAATTGGTCACGGCTTCGCTCACCGCCGTCTTGATGTCGTTGACCTCCTCCAGGGTTGGGTCCAGCTGGGCGGCGAAGCAGGCCGCCGCCGTCCGGGCGAAGCCCTCGTTGGCCGAGCGGCTGAGGAAGCGCACCTCGGCGCTGTTGATCTCCTTGGTCGTCATATGTACCTCCCCTTTCTCACGCGAAGCGGATGAGCCGCTGCAGCCCGGCGGCCCGGAGCACCCGCCCCGCCTGGTCGGGGACGTTCACCACCGTGACGCCGCCCCCCTGCCGTCCCGCGCTCTGATAGGCCCGGAGCAGCACCGCGATGCCCGAGCTGTCCATGAAGGACACGCCCCCCAGGTCCACCGTGATGTTCCGGGGGAGCACCGCCGCCATCTGCCGGTCCAGCTCGGCCATGATCTGCCTGGCCCCGTGGTGGTCCACCTCCCCCGAGATGGTCACCGTCATGTTCCGGTCATGGCCGGTACACACCACCGCCATGCCATCCCCTCCTTCGTACCCGCCCCGCAGGGCAAAAAATTTCCGTGCATCCCCACGGATACACGGAAATTATAGTCAGGTGGCTCTGCTGTTTTTGGGAAATTCCTGTCGCCGGGCGGAAAAAACCTCACCGGACGGAATAGCCCCCCCGGGCCAGCACCTTGACGGTGCCGCTCTCCGCCGTCACCCACCGGTCCTCGATGGTGGCCATGTACAGGTGGTTGGTCTTCAGCGCCCCGCCGTCGTTCAGCGTGGTACCGTCGGTGCAGTCGATGAGGCCGGGGGAGGAGGACGCGCCGCAGGAGGCGCTGCCCACCCGAAGCATCACCTCGGCGCCGATCTCCAGGTCCAGCACCTGCCCCTCGGACAGGGTGACCACCGTGTAGTTGGCGTTGGCCGTCCCGGCGCCGCCGCCGGAAGACAGGGCCTGCTCCATCTCGTCGGAGTAGCCGTCGATGGCCTCGTTCAGGGCGGCCTCCAGCTCGTCCGCCTTGTCCGCCGCCTTCTGGTCCACCTGCTTCAGCGCATCGGGGAGGAAAGTCTGCTGCAGATAGCTCAGGGTAACCAGGGGGTCCTGGGCGGTGCCCCCCGAGGCGGCGGCCACCCCCGCCAGGCACAGGGCGGCGGCCAGCACGGCCGCCAGGACACGGAGCCTTTTCTTGTTCATCTTATGTACCGTCCTTTCGCGCCGGCCTCCCCGGGAGGGGACGGGGCGGCCTGGGCCGCCCCGCCGGGCCGGCTCTGTTCAGATCAGAGTCTCAGGGTGCAGGCCAAAGCTCACGGCGATGGCGTTGTCCACCTGGTGCATCAGCGGCTCGTCCAGCCGCCCCATGTGCTCCCGCAGCCGTCTCTTGTCCAATGTACGGATCTGCTCCAGCAGGATGACTGAGTCCTTGGGCAGGCCATACCGCATGGCCGACAGGGAGATGTGGGTGGGCAGGCGGGCCTTGCCCGTCTGAGAGGTGATGGCGGCGGCGATGACGGTGGGGCTGTGGCGGTTGCCGGTGTCGTTCTGGACGATGAGCACCGGGCGCACGCCCCCCTGCTCGCTGCCCACCACGGGGCTCAGATCGGCGTAGAAGATATCCCCTCGTTTCACGCTGTTGTCCACATGCTTCACACTCCGCCGGAATGATAGTCAGTCCTCCGGGGAACTCCCCGGGCCGGGCTCACTATGATTTTCCCACGGGGCGGCGGGGTTTATACCCGCTGCCGGAAAAACACCCCGGCCGCCCCTTCCGGCCGGACGCAGGGCGTCCCGCGCTCACTCCATCCTATGCCCCGCGCCGGGGCGGCGTGTCACCGCAGATACACCCGGGGCACCCGGGGGGAGACGGCGCACAGCAGCTCATAGGGGATGGTCCCGGCGAGGGCGGCGGCCTCCTCCAAAGGGACGTGGGCGCCGAACACCTCCACCTCGTCCCCCGGCGCCACGCCCGGGATGTCGGTGACGTCCACCATGCACATGTCCATGCAGATGCGGCCCAGCACCGGGGCCAGCTCCCCCCGCACCCGGACGTGCCAGCGGTCGGACAGGGCCCGGAACAGCCCGTCCCCGTACCCAATGGGCAGGGTGGCCACCACGCTGTCCCGGTCCAGCACCCGGGTGCAGCCGTAGCTCACCGGGGTGCCCGCCGGCACCGGGCGGACGTAGGCCGCCCGGGTCTTCAGGGTCATCACCGGCCGCAGGTCCGCCTTCCCCCGGCAGCCCTCGTCGGGCAGATGGCCGTACAGGGCGATGCCCGGGCGCACCATGTCCAGATGGGTCCAGGGATAGTGTATCACAGCGGCGGCCGCCGCGCAATGGCGCAGGGGAAATTCCCGCCCTTTTCCTCTCAGCGCGTCGGTGAGGGCGGTGAACCGGGCGAACTGCTCCCGGGTGAAGCCCTCATCCCCGTCGGCGTTGGCGAAGTGGGTGAAGATGCCCTCGGGCTCCAGCCCCGGCAGGGCTCAGACCCGCAGGATGGCCCGGACGCTGTCCTCCAGCTCTCCCTCCCGGGCGGGAAAGCCCAGGCGGCTCATGCCGGTGTCCGCCTTGATGTGGACCTTCACCCGCCGGCCCGCCGCCATGGCCGCCGCTGACAGGGCCTCCGCCCCCGCCTCCTCAAAGACGGTGACCGTGGCCCCCAGCTCCACCGCCAGGGGCAGCTCCCCCGGGGGGACCGCCCCCAGGATCAGGATGGGGCTCCCGATCCCCGCCCGGCGCAGCTGGGCGGCCTCCTCCACGCAGGCCACCGCCAGGTAGTCCGCCCCCAGCTCCTCCAGCGTCCGGGCCACCTCCACCGCCCCGTGGCCGTAGGCGTTGGCCTTCACCAGCCCCATGAAGCGGCAGCCCGCCGGGGTCAGGGCCCGCAGGGCCCGGTAGTTGTGCTCCAGGCTGGGCAGGGAGATCTCCGCCCAGGTCCTCATCTGTGTCGTGTCCATGTCTCCTCGGTCTCCTCTTTCGTGTCAGCCTGTCTCCGTTTCCCGCTCGAAGTCAGTGAGCTCACAGCGGATGACCATCCGGCCGTCCTGGTACAGCTCCCCCCGGAGCAGGTCCCCCTCCGGGCCGAACCAGAGGCTGGCCTCCGCCCCGACGCCCGGGCTGGCCTCCGGGTCCCGGTAGTCCACCCGGAAGACGGCGCCGTCCTCCTCCCTGCCGCAGCTGTCGCTGAAGCCCCGGGCCGCCCGGTCCAGCAGGGCGGGCAGGGCGCTGAGGGGGGAGAGCCCGTCGGGGGACAGCGCCCCCGTCTCCAGCTCCGCCCCGTCGTAGGACAGGGTGGTCTCCCCCTCCGCCGCCCGGGCGGTGACCTCCGCCACCTCCTCCGGGGCGGTGACGGTCAGGGTGAGCGCCCCGTCCTTCAGGCTGAACTCCACGGTGTACTCGTACACCCGGCGGCCGTAGTCCGCCGTGAGTTCCGCCGTGCCGGAGCAGGCCGTCAGGGCGGCGTACTCCTCCCGCAGGGCCTGGACCCGGTCCAGGTCGGCCCTCCCCCCGGCGCAGCCGCACAGCAGCAGCGCCGGGGCCATCATCAGTGCGCACAGCGTCCGTCCGCGCACGATGTCCGTTCCTCCTATCTCTCCCCCAGCACCGTCCGGAAGGCCTGGGGCAGCGTCTCGACCAGGTCGGTGGGCAGCATCCCCCACTCCCCCAGACGGGCGGCGCACAGGTCGCCCGCCAGGCCGTGGAGATACACCCCCGCCGCCGCCGCCAGGAAGGGGTCCATCCCCCGCCCCAGCAGGGCCAGGATCACCCCGGACAGCACGTCGCCGCTGCCACCCTTGGCCATGCCGGAGTTGCCGGTGGTGTTCACCAGCGCCCGGCCGTCGGGGGCGGCGGTGATGGTGCTGTGCCCCTTGAGCACCAGCACGTAGCGGTGCCTCCGGGCGAAGTCCCGGGCGGCCCCCAGCCTGTCCCCGCCGGACAGGTCGCCCCCCAGCCGGGCGAACTCCCCGTCGTGGGGGGTGAGCACCAGAGGGGCCTCCCGCTGATCCACCATATCCATATGCGCCGCCGCGGCGTTTAGACCGTCGGCGTCCAGCACCAGGGGACAGGCGGCCTTCTCCAGCATCCCGAGGGTCAGCTCCTCCACCGCCGCCCCCCGGCCCAGGCCGGGGCCCAGCAGGGCGGCGTCACAGCCGGACGACCGCTCCAGGACAGCGGGCAGCGCCCGGGCGGACAGCTGTCCCCCTTCCCCGGGCAGGGGCCGGGGCATCACCTCGTCGCACTTCACCGCCACCACGGGGTAGGCGTCCTCGGGCACGTCCAGGTAGACCAGCCCCGCTCCGCTCCGGGCGGCCGCCCGGGTGGCCAGCACCGGGGCGCCGGTGTAGCCCACGCTGCCCGCCAGGGCGTAGACCCTGCCGAAGGTGCCCTTGTGTCCGTCCGCCGGCCGGGGGGGCAGCCAGGCGCGCACCATATCCCCGGTCACCGCCTCCACCGAAAGCTCCTCCGCCCCGACGACGTCGGGGGGGATGCCGATGTCCCACACCCGGACCTTCCCGGCCCGGAGGGCGCCGTCCCCCACGAACAGACCGATCTTGGCCAGGGAGAAGGTGACGGTGAGGTCGGCCCACACCGCCTCCCCCAGCACCCGGCCAGTGTCCGCCTCCACCCCGGAGGGCAGGTCGGCGGCCACCACCTTCGCCTCGGAGCGGTCGATGAGCCGGGCGGCGGAGGCCGCCGGCTCCCGCAGGGCGGAGCGCAGCCCCACCCCAAACAGGGCGTCCACGATGACGTCGGCCCCGAGGGCAAAGGCGGTCTGCCCCCCGTCGCCGGGGTCGAAGTCCTCAAGGGTCCCCCCCATGGCCTCCAGCCGCCGGGCCATCTCCCGGTGGTCGTCGGTGAGCTTGTCCCGGCTGCCCGTCAGGAACACCCGGACCTGCCAGCCCTCCCGGAGGAGGATGCCGGCGGCGGCGGTGCCGTCCCCGCCGTTGTTGCCCGGCCCCACGAAGACGGCGGCCCGCCTCACCCCGCCGGGGACGTTCCGGCGGAAGGGAAAGACCCCCTGGCCGGTGATCACCTCGCCCCTGGCCTCCGGGAGGTACAGGCTCTTTTCCCTTCCGGTCTCCAGCCGCTCCTCCGCCAGCTCCCGGACCGCGTCGGCCACGCCCTCCGCCGCCCGCTCCATGAGGGTCAGCGAGGGGATGCCCCGCTCCCGGATGGCCCGCTGGTCCATCCGCTTCATCTGTTCCGCCGTGGCCAGCAGCATATCTCGCCGCTCCCTTCCTGTCAGTTGCCCCTATTATAGCTTTTGCCGGCGGGAAAGTAAACAGGGACAGGGGAGAAATGTGGAGCCCGCTCCCGCCCCGGTAAACGGACAGGAGCGGCCGCCGAAGCGGCCGCTCCTGTCTCAGTCAGAGGAGAGGTCTCTGGTGTGGCGCCTCACCCATTTCCAGCGGTAGATGTGGATGGTGACGGGGATGGCCTTGTACAGCTGATCCCACTTGAGCAGGAAGAAGACCACCGCCGGGGGCGCGTCGAAGACGAAGGCGGCCAGGGCGGCTCCGGGGACCACGATGAGCCACATGCTGAACAGGTTCAGCATACCGCTGAACTTGGTGTCCCCGCCGCCCCGGATGATGCCCGTGTCGCTGGACATCTGATAGGCGGTGCCGATCACCGTGATGGACAGGATGGTCATGAACTGCACGGCCAGCGCCCGGGACTCCGGGGCCAGCTGGTAGAGGGCGAGCACCGGCTCCCGCACCAGGAAGAGCACCGCCCCGGTGCACAGGCCGATAGCGATGTACATGACCTGGAAGGTGTGGACCATGGGCTTGATCTGGTCCAGCCCCTTCCCCTCCCCCACCGCCCGGCCCATCATGACGCCGGTGGCGCTGGCTGAGCCGTAGCACACCACCGAGACGATCTGGAACAGCACGGTGGCGATGAAGTTGGCGGCGATGGCCGCCTGCCCCATGTGGCCCAGGATGCCCGTCTGCACCATCTGGGCGATGCCCCACTGTCCCTGGCTGATGAACACGGGCAGGGAGACCCGGGTGTAGTCCCGGAAAAAGGAGTGGTCCACGAAGACCAGCTTTTTGAAGGTGAGGTGCAGCTTGTCCTCCCGGTACTTCAAAAACCACAGCACGATGAGCAGCTCCACCGTCCGGGAGATCAGGGTGGCCGCCGCCGCCCCCACCACCCCCAGCTCGGGGAAGCCGAAGTTGCCGTAGATGAGGCAGTAGTTGCCCACGATGTTGATGCACAGGGTGGAGGCCGAGATGACATACCCGATGCGCACGATGCCCACCGAGCGGAGGGAGGAGACCAGGATGTTGGTGATGCCGAAGATGGGGTAGGTGAAGCACACCACCCGCAGGTAGCGGGCCCCCTCGGCGATGACGGCCTCCTCGTTGGTGAGCAGGCCCAGCAGCCACTCCGGGGCGAGGAAGGCCACCGCGAACATCAGGCAGGCCATGGCCAGCCCGATCCGCAGGGCGATGCCGACGATGTGGGGGATGACCTCCACCCGGCCCTTGCCCCAGTACTGGGAGCCCAGCACCACCGCCCCCTCCCCGGCCCCCACCACCAGCATCTGGAGCAGGAACTGGATCTGATTGCACAGCCCGGTCCCCGACATGGAGATCTCGCTGTAGCCGCCCACCATCACGTTGTCGGCCAGGTTCACGCTGTAGGCCAGCAGGTTCTGCAGGGCGATGGAGAAGGTGAGCAGGAAGAAGGTGCGGAAGAACTGCCGGTCCTTAACCATGGAGCCTGGCCACCACCGCGTCGCCCACCTGGGAGGTGGAGGCGGTGCCGCCCATGTCGGGGGTGAGGATCTTGCCCTCCACCATCAGCTCCTCCAGGATGTCCACGAGCCGCCTGCCCCAGGTCTCGTGGCCGAAGAAGTCCAGCATCTGGCTGGCCGACCAGACGGTGGCCATGGGGTTGGAGATGCCCCTGCCGGCGATGTCGGGGGCGGAGCCGTGGATGGGCTCGAACATGGAGGGGAACTTCCGCTCCGGGTTCAGGTTGGCCCCGGCGGCCAGCCCCATGCCCCCGGAGATGGCGGCCCCCAGGTCGGTGAGGATGTCGCCGAACAGGTTGGAGGTGACCACGATCTGGAAGCGGCCCGGGTCCTTCACCATGAACATGCTGGCGGCGTCCACCAGGTAGGAGTGGGTCTCCACGTCGGGGTAGTCCTTCCCCACCTCGGCAAAGATCTGGTCCCAAAACACCATGGAGTAGTTCAGGGCGTTGCCCTTGCTGATGCTGGTGAGGGTCTTGCCCTCCTTCCGGGCCAACTCGAAGGCGTAGCGGATGACCCGTTCGCACCCGTGGCGGGAGAAGACGCCGTTCTGGATCACCGTCTCATAGGGGGTGTCCCTGTACAGCCAGGCCCCCGAGCCGGCGTACTCCCCCTCGCTGTTCTCCCGGATGAAGGTCATGTCGATGTCCTCCCGGCGCACGTCCTTCAGGGGGCAGGGGGCGCCCCGGAGCAGCTTCACCGGGCGCAGGTTGATGTACTGGTCGAAGCTCTTGCGGATGACCAGCAGCAGGTCCCACAGGGAGATGTGGTCGGGGACGCCGGGGTAGCCCACGGCGCCCAGGAAGATGGCGTCGAACCGGGAGAGCTGCTGGATGCCGTCCTCGGGCATCATGCGGCCGTGCTCCAGGTAGTACTGGCAGCCCCAGGGGAAGTGGGTGAACTCGAATCGGAAGCCGCCGTCCAGCGCCGCCACAGCGTTGAGCACCTTGACCCCCTCGGCGATGACCTCGGGGCCCACGCCGTCCCCGGCGATGACCGCGATCTTGTGTACCTGCATGGTGGATCACTCCTTATTCTCAATGGTGGGAAATCACAGCGCCCTTTATTGTATGCCCTTCGGCGGCATCCGTCAAGAAAAAGCGGGGCATGGGGCTGTGCGGAAAAGCGGCGGCCCCCGGGAGTCTCCCGAAGGCCGCCGTTTTCTTCTCTATTCCGTCTATCTGCGGAAGCCGCCGCCCCGGCGGCCGCCGAAGCCTCCCCCGCGGGAGAAGCCGCCGCCCCGGCGCGCGCCGCCGAAGCCGCCTCCCCGGGAGAAGCCGCTCCCCCGGGAGGAGGAGCCGAAGCCCCCGCCCCGGGTAAAGCCTCCGCCCGGCCGGGACGCGCCGCCGCCGGGGAAGCCGCCGCCGGGCCGTCCCGGTCCGCCGGGCGGCGGGGGCGGCGGAGGCGGGGGTCGGTTGGCCCGGCGGCGGTACCAGCCGTAGCCCGGCCCGTGCCAGAACAGGATGGGCCGGAACACCACCGGCGGCGCACCGGGCCCCACATACCGCCGCCGGTAGGCGGAGTACCGGACTGCGTCCAGGATGGAGCACAGCAGGAGCAGCACCACCAGCGTCCCCACTGTCCAGAAGGCGACCTGGTGCCCCGTCTGCTGCGCCGGGCGCTGGAGCGCCCCCTGTCCGCCGCTGCCATAGGCCGTGCTGTACACGTCATTCAGCGCCGCGTACAGGGCCAGGATCCCGTCGTCATAGTCCCGGGCCTGCAGGTCCTCATACAGATACCCGTCCAGCAGCTGCCCCACGGCGCCCCCCAGGTCGTCGGTGGAGTATACCCGTCCCAGCATCTCCGCGAAGCGGTCGCCCACCCCGAGGTAGGCGTCCCGGGGCTCGATGGCCAGCACCAGCAGGGCGTCGTTCTCCCCCAGGCCGATCTCGGCGCTGAGGTCGTAGGTATAGGAGGCCAGGTCGCCGTCCTCCACCCGGTCCACGGTGGCCAGAGCCACGATGCTGCCGTACCGGGCGTCCCAGTTGGCGTTGTAGGTGCACACCCACTCCACCGTCTCCTGCTCCAGGACCTGGGAGCCGTCCCCGATCCAGGTGAGGTAGGCCTGGGTGGGCAGGGTGGTGTCCAGCTCGGCCGAGTTCCCATGGGGTGCCCGGACCGGGCCGCTCTTCCACTGCCCGATGGCCACGGCGGCGGCCACCATCACCACGGCCAGCAGGACGGCCACCCACCGCTTTCTCAGGATATTCAACCGCCGCCCCCCTTTCCGCGTCTCTCAGTCACCGGTCTCGCCGGTGTCCGCGCTGCCCGCAGGTCAACCCCGCAGCTCCAGCAGCTTCTGCTTCAGCTCGCCCTCGATCCGGCCCAACTCAGCCTCGGCCTCCCTGCGCTTCTGGGCCCCCTCGGTCTGGATCTTCATGACCTCGTCCAGGGTCTCGATGAGCTGCTGGTTGGTGTGCTGCAGGGTCTCCACCGAGACCACGGAGCGCTCGGCCTCCCGGGCGGTGTCCACCGTGCCCATCTTCAGCAGGTCGGCGTTCTTCTGGAGCAGCTCGTTGGTCATGTCGGTGACGGCGGTCTGGGCGGCGGTGGCCTGCCGGCCGTGCTCCAGGCCCAGGGCCAGCACCATCTGGCTCTTCCACAGGGGGATGGTGTTCACCAGGGTGGACTGGATCTTCTCCAGCATCAGGGCATCGTTGTTCTGGAGCAGCCGGGTCTGGGGGCCCATCTGGACCGAGATCATCCGGGTCAGCTCCAGGTCGTGGAGCTTCTTCTCGAAGCGGCTGCACAGGTTGGCGAAGTCGTTGCAGGCCTGGGCGTCCTCCTGGCTCCCCGTCTCCTCGGCCTTCTTCTTCAGGTCGGCCAGGTCGTGGCCCCGGAGATATTCCAGGCGCTTCTTGCCCGCCAGGATGTACATGGTGAGCTCCTTGTAGTACTTGGTGTTCAGGTCGTACATCTGGTCGAACATGGCGATGTCCTTCATGAGGATCACCTGGTGCTTCTCCAGGGCGGAGGCGATTTTGTCCACGTTGGCCTCCGCCTTGGTGTAGCTGGCCTTCATGGCCTCCAGCTCGTTTTTCTTCTTCTGGAAGAAGCCGAGGATGCCCCCCTTCTTCTCCTCCTTGTCCAGGCTCTTCAGCTCCACCACCAGGGAGGACAGGGCGTCCCCCACCTCCCCCAGGTCCTTGGTGCGCACCCCGTCCAGGGCGTGCTCGGAGAAGGAGGCGATGTTCTTCTGGGCGGCGGCCCCGTACTGGAGCACCACGGTGGCGTCGGTGACGTCGATCTTCTGGGCGAAGTCGTCCACCATCTTCCGCTCCGCCTCGGTGAGCATGGACTCGTCCAGCTTGACGGCGTGGGCATCCCGCTCCTTCTGTGCCGCGGCGGCGGCCTGGGCGTCCTGGGGCTGGGCGTCCAGGGTCAGCTCGGGGGCGGCGGCCTGGGCGGCCCCGGTGTCGGGGGTCAGGGTCAGCTCGGGGGTCATGTTCATTTCATCGCTCATCGCAGGCTTCCTCCTCGTGATCGATCTCAGCAGATCTTGATCTCAGCTTGAAATATCTCCGCCAGTTCCAGGCCGCGCCTCCCGCCATCGCCAGGAGGATGGCCGCCCAGTACAGCCGGTCGGTCCCCTCCGGGACGATCCAGAGCCACAGCCCCGCCCAGATCAGGGCGCAGGCCGACAGGAAAACACCGTCCCGCAGCCGGGGCCGGGGGCCGTCCTCCGGCCGCCGCCACACGGCGAACTGGTAGAAAAGCATCGCGGCCGCCAGGCCCCGGATGGCCCAGCCGGACCGGAAGCCGGCGGCGATGGCCGCCGTCTCCTCCGGGGAGAAGACGGGCCGGGCGGTCAGGGCGGCGTAGACGCCCGCCTCGTCCCAGATGCTCCAGCACAGCAGCAGGGCCGCGACCAGCATCAGCCACCGCGGCCAGGCCGGCTTTCCGTTCTTCACAGCGGTCTCCCCCTCTCACAGCTCCAAATGGACGCCGCCGGGATCCTCTCTGTCCGCGTCTGTACCGGAGCCGCCGAGCCCCTCCCGGGCCAGCATCTGCTCCAGCACGGTGAGCTCGGCGGACAGGTCCAGGGCCTCGCCGCCGAACAGCTCGTCCAGCTGCTTGTCAAAGGCCGCCGTCAGGGCGTCCATCATCCGCTCCACCTTCTCCATCCCGGCGCCCACGTTGCCGCCGGACAGGCCGGTGTCCGCCATGCGGTCATAGGTGTTGAGGATCTTCAGCGCGGTGGGCAGGTAGTAGTTCAGGAACCGCCGGATCCGGGGCAGCTTGTCCGGCTGGGCCGCCACCTGGTCCACGATCTTCCGGGTGGTCTCCTCCAGGTGGTCGATCTGGGCGGAGATCCTCTCGTCGGCGATGGCGTCGTTGAGGCGGCGCAGCTCGGAGACCGCCTTGTCCCGCTCGGCCAGCAGGGCCGCCACCTCCGGGTCGGCGGCGGGCTCCTCCTCCGCCTTCGGGGCGCTTCGAGGGGCGGCGGGGGGCTCCTCCTCCGGGGCCGCCGCGTCGGGCCAGATGGTCTTGCCCAGCAGGAAGAAGGCCGCTGAGATCACCCCGCAGATGATATAGTCGCTCACCCGGTACAGGGGGAACAGGACGGCGTACGCCAGCCACACCAGCCCCACCAGGTAGATCGGCGCCACCGAGCGCCGGACGATCTTCGCCACGGGTCCTCTCCCCCCTCTCTGTCCCCTGCCGGGGCACAAATGTACAGGATATATTGTAACGCAGTCCCCGTCTCCTGTCAAGCTGACGGGGGCGCGACGGCCCCTGTCGGTTTTCATTGACTTTCCGCCTGGTGTCCGATAAAATAGTAAGTTGAAATGTGTTCTAACTATCCCCACAGAAAGGTCCTGATTCGTCCATGACACTGGAGCAGTTCAAGACCGCCCGCAGCGTGCTGCAGGGGGTCATCGTCAACACCGGCCTCACCTTCAGCCCCGCCCTGTCCCGCTCCTGCGGCAACCAGGTCTACCTCAAGCCGGAGAACATGCAGGTCACCGGAGCGTACAAGATCCGGGGGGCCTACTATAAGATCAGCACCCTCACCGACGAGCAGAAGGCCCGGGGGCTGGTCACCGCCTCCGCCGGCAATCACGCCCAGGGGGTGGCCTACGCCGCCCAGGCCGCCGGGGTGGAGGCCACCGTGGTCATGCCCACCACCACCCCCCTGGTGAAGGTGAACAACACCAAGGACTACGGTGCCAACGTGGTGCTCCACGGGGAGACCTTCGACGACGCCGCCGAGCTGGCCGCCCAGCTCTCCCGGGAGAAGGGGCTGACCTATGTCCACCCCTTCAACGACCTGACCCTGGCCACCGGGCAGGGCACCATCGCCTATGAGATCTTCCAGTCCCTGCCCGACGTGGACGTGATCCTGGTGCCGGTGGGCGGCGGCGGGCTGGCCGCCGGGGTGTCCACCCTGGCCAAGCTGCTCAACCCCCACGTGAAAGTGTACGGGGTGGAGCCCGAGGGGGCGGCCTCCATGAAGGCCAGCCTGGAGGCCGGCCACGTGGTCACCCTGGACCGGGTGGAGACCATCGCCGACGGCGTGGCCGTCAAGACTCCGGGGGACGTGGTCTTCCCCTACATCCAGAAGAACCTGGACGGCATCATCACCATCCGGGACGACGAGCTGGTGGACGCCTTCCTGGATATGATGGAAAAGCACAAGATGGTGGTGGAGAACGCCGGGCTGCTGCCCGTGGCGGCTCTGAACCACCTGGACTGCCGGGGCAGGAACGTGGTGCCGGTGCTCTCCGGGGGCAACATGGACGTGATCACCATGTCCTCCCTCGTGCAGCACGGGCTCATCAACCGGGGGCGGATCTTCACCTTCTCCGTCCATCTGCCCGACCGGCCGGGCGAGCTGCTCAGCGTGGCCCGCATCGTGGCCGGGGAGAACGGCAACATCATCAAGCTGGACCACAACCAGTTCGTCTCCATCAACCGGGCCTCCGCCGTGGAGCTGCGGGTCACCCTGGAGGCCTTCGGCCACAGCCACAAGGCCCGCATCCTGGACGCCCTGCGGGAGAACGGCTATGACGCCCGGGAGGTCATGACGGCCGACTTCTACTCCTGACCCGCGTCTGTCGCCGTCCGCCGGGGCCCGGGGCCCCGGCGGACGGCTATCTGAAAAGCGGCGCACCGGCCGGGTCGTCGCCAGCCGGGCCGGAGACCGATGGGAGCGGCGGAGCGCCGGCCGCGGTCCCGGGGTGCCGTCCGCTCTGTATCCTATGCCTCCGGCGGGCCGCCGGTGTCCCCGCCCGCCGCCTCTTCCGACAGGATAGCAGCCCTTTCTGAACAGGGCATAAAGAGTTTTTGAAATTTTCCTGAAAGGTCGTGGAGCTTTATGGTCAAGATCGCCCCTTCCATCCTCTCCGCCGACTTCGTCAACCTGGAGCGGGACATCAAACGGGCGTCCTCCGCCGACTATCTCCATGTGGACGTGATGGACGGCGCCTTCGTGCCCAACCTCACCATCGGCGTGCCGGTGGTGGAGTCCATCCGGAAGTGCACCGACATGTTCCTGGACGTCCACCTGATGATCGACAAGCCGGAGCGGTACATCGACGCCTTCGCCCAGGCGGGGGCCGACCTGCTGTCCGTCCACCTGGAGGCCGACCACCCCACCCGCATCGCCCGGGCCCTGAAGCGCATGGAGGAGCACGGGGTGAAAAAGGCGGTGGCCCTGCGGCCCATCACGTCGGCCAACGCCGTCCTGCCCTACATCGAGGAGCTGGACCTGGTGCTGGTGATGACGGTGGAGCCCGGCTTCGGGGGACAGGCCTTCATGGAGTCCCAGCTGGACACCATCCGGCAGGTCCGGGCCATCATCGAGAAGTACAACCCCGCCTGCGAGCTGGAGGTGGACGGCGGCATCAACGCCAAAACCGCCCCTCTGGTGACGGCGGCGGGGGCCAACGTGCTGGTGGCCGGGTCGGCCGTCTACGGAAAAGAGGACGTGGCCGGGGCCATCGCCGCCCTGCGGGCGGCGGCGGAGTGAGGTCGGGGGCTCCATCCCCTATGACCCCCGGGAACTGGGGCGTGGTCCCGTCCCGCATCGGGTGGTGTGTCGTGGAAACTCCTACTGCGGTTTCGCCTGAGGGCGAGATTTTTCTGAACCCGCCCACCACCCTTTTATGGTATAGGGGGCTCCGCCCCCTATGACCCCCGGTTCCCGGGGGGTGATACCGCCCCGCATCGGGTGGTGTGTCGTGGAAACTCCTACTGCGGTTTCGCCTGAGGGCGAGTGACTTTCTGCGCCGACAGAAAGTCACCAAAGACCGGCTCAAGGACCCATGGTCCTTGAGAATCTCCTTCTCATCAGGACCTACGGCTTGCCTGCCTCTCTTTTCGGCGCTCCGTGAGCCGACGCGGCCCGGTCCCGCCTGCTGCCGCCCGTGGGCAGTCGAAGGACCGTCTGCCCCCGACGGAAAGGCGCCTTGCGGGGGTGGTCGTCGGGGCGTTCCGCCTCTGCGAAAGGCGGCGGGGGCAAGCCCCCGCCCTACAAGGTGCGGTTTCGCCGAGGCCTATCGGGTATCCGGACCGTCCACCGCCGGGCGGCCACACGGGGCCGCCCCTACGGCAGGACCAAACCCGCCCCGTCCCCGGAAATTCCTAATTCCTCATTCCTAATTCCTAATTTTCGTGAACTATCTTCACTCTCCACTCTTCACTTTTCGCTCTTAACTCTTCGCTTTTCCCAATCCCCCTGCGGCCCCGCCGCGAAAGGAGAAGTCCCATGCCGTATTTCCCCGCAGCACTGGAAAAACTGGTGGAGCAATTCGCCCGCATCCCCGGGGTGGGGCGCAAATCCGCCCAGCGGATGGCCTTTTTCGTCCTCTCCCTGCCGGACAAGGAGGCCGCCGCCTTTGCCGACGCCATCACCGCCGCCAAGCGGACCATCCACTGCTGCCCGGTGTGCCAGAACCTCACCGACGCCGACGGCCCCTGCGCCATCTGCGCCAGCCCCAGACGGGACCACAGCGTCATCTGCGTGGTGGCCGACCCCAAGGACGTGATGGCCCTGGAGCGCTCCCAGGAGTACCGGGGGGTGTACCACGTGCTCCACGGGGTCATCTCCCCCATGAACCACGTGGGGCCCGACGACCTGCGGGTCAGGGAGCTGGTGGACCGGGTGGCCGCCGGCGGAGTGAGCGAGGTCATCATGGCCACCAACCCGGACACCGAGGGGGAGACCACCGCCCTCTACCTGTCTCGGCTGCTCAAGCCCTTCCAGGTGAAGGTGACCCGGCTGGCCTACGGCATCCCGGTGGGCAGCCACCTTGAGTTCGCCGACGACGCCACCCTGATGCGGGCGATGGAGGGGCGCTGTGAGATTTGACCGCGTTCTCAACTGGCGGGCGCGCGGCCTGCCCGCCTACGGGATGCACCTGGGCCGGTTCCTGTTCCGGCTGTGCGTGTTCCTGTCGGTGCTGGTCTGCTATCTCCTGGCCCCCGGGCGGCTGGACCTCACCCGCCCCTGGCGGGAGATCGGCCCGATCGCCCCGGGGCACATCCTGTGCGTCATCCTGCTGGTGGCCATGCTCCGGCTCCACCGGAAGAAGCCCGGCATGTCCATGGGCCGTCTGAAGCAGTATCCGGACTGCGCCGTCCCCGACCTGCGCCGCCCACAGGAGGAGATCCGGGCCGCCGTCCGGCGCAAGGACCTCGGGGCGCTGAAGGTGCTGGCCGTGTGGCTGGCGGGCAACGCCGTGGTGGCCCTGCTCTACTTCCGGGACCGCATCGGGGTGGCCGAGCTGGTGCTGCTGTGCGCCTTCTACTACCTGTCCGACATCATCTGCATCCTGTTCTTCTGCCCCTTTCAGCTGCTCTTCCTCGGCAACCGGTGCTGCATCAACTGCCGCATCTTCGCCTGGGGCTCCTGGATGACGGCCACCCCGCTGGTCCTCCTCCCCGCCCCGCTGCCCTATGCGGTGGTGGTCCTCTCCCTGACCCTGCTGGCCCGGTGGGAATACCACGTGTTCCGCTCTCCGGAGAACTTCTGGATGGGCTCCAATCGCAATCTGCGGTGTGAGTCGTGCACTGAGCGGCTCTGCCGCACCAAGCTCTACCCGCCCCTGCGGGAGGAATGACGCCTCCCCGCACCCCTCCACATCGAAAAGCGGCCCGTCCAAAATGGACGGGCCGCTTTTACGGTCAGATCTCCGGCTCGGTCCGGACAGGGGCAGTTCCGATGCTCAGCCCACGCCCAGGGCGGCGGCCAGGTTCTCCAGGGTCAGCTGGTTCTCGATGACGTCCACATAGGTGTCATAGCCGGTCTCCGGATTGTAGCGGCCCATCAGGCTCTCCATGACGGAGTCGGCGATGGGCTGCTGCCCGTCGACGCAGAACACGTCCATGTACAGGTCCACATTTTCGCTGGTCACGACGATGGGGGTGGTCTGGAAGTGGCAGGCCAGGCCATTCTCGTCCACGATCTTATAGCCGTCCAGATAGTTGATCACCAGCGAGGCGCCCAGCATCGGGGGCAGGGTGGTGCCGTCGTTGCCGCCGGCCACCACGCCCTCCTTGATCAGGCTGGCGGAGTCGCTGTCCACGTTGGAGACGTAGATCTTCAGGTGGTCGGAGATGCCCAGGTTCTCAGAGGCGGTCACAGAGCCGGGGACATAGTCGCCCACGAAGCAGTAGATGCAGTCGGCCTCGCGGTTGGCGGACAGCAGGTCGCCGGCCTTGGTGGTGGCCTCAGAGGCGTCGGTGCAGCGGGCCTCGTCCAGCACGGTGCCGCCCAGGCCCTCGAAGGTCTCACGGAAGCCCTGGGAGCGCTGGTCGTGGTTGGTGTCGCCGATGTTGCCGCCGATCATGACGGCGGTGCGGCAGCCGTCATCCCAGGCCAGCTGCGCCAGCTGCGCGCCGGCCAGGATGCAGTCGGCGTCCACGGATCCGGCGAAGTACTCGCACTCGGTCAGCATGCTGAACTGGTCCTCGGTGCCGATGCCGGTGTGCAGGGAGAAGGGGGTCTGGGCCTCGGTGAAGATGTCGATGACACGGGGCAGGGTGGTGGCCGTGTTGCAGTAGACGTTGGCGCCGTCCACCTCAGCGCCCACGAACTTCTGCATGTTCTGGACGATGAGGTCGGAGGTATAGTCGTCGGACACGTTCATGGAGGTGCAGCCGAAGTTGTCGATGGCGTACAGGCTGGCCTCATTCAGCAGCTCCAGCATGGGCACGCCGGTGCCCCAGATGTTGGCCCCGATCAGCCAGTTCTCAGCCTCGGCGGCGGTGCCGCCGGTCTCAGCGGGCTCGCCGCCGGTCTCCGCGGGGGCGCCCCCGGTCTCGGCAGGGGTATCGTTGTTGCTGCAGGCCGCGCAGCCCAGCATCATGACCAGAGCCACGATCAGGGCCAGGAGCTTGGATACGTTCTTTTTCATATTCTTTCCTCCTTGATATTTTTGTGTTCGCGCTTCCCCGCCACGCCGGCCGTTGGCCATGCGCCCGGCGCTGCGGGGCTATATCAGATCCGGAGCATCGCTCCGGGTCCGACGCCTGTTCCTTCCCGCGCCTCGTGAAGGCGCTCGCCTTTTATGAAAAGCCTCCAATGCGGCACAGGGGCACCGTATTGGAGGCTTTTGCAAAGTCCCGGTCTCTCGGAGGTCAGATGTTGAGCGCGGTGAAGTAGCCGCCGTGGACGGCCCAAAGGGCGGTGCCCGGCTTGACGCAGTCGCCGATGGCGAAGAATTCGGGGTCCGCCTCGGTATCCCGCAGCGCCTCGCGCACGTCGCTCAGCGGCTTGCGCCCCGCGCCCACGAACACGGTGTCGGCGGGGATGAGGCGCTCCTCGCCGTCCGCCCCGACCACCACCAGGCCGTCGTCCCGGATCTCCTTGGCGGTGGTGTTGAGCAGGATCTCCACCTGGCCGCGCAGCTCCACGTCCAGGCCGACGCGGTGGAAGAAGTGGGCGTCCTGGGCCCAGTTGTCCTTCATCTCCACGATCGTCACCTTCTTGCCCTCACGCTTGAGGTGGACCGCGGTCTCGCAGCCGACCAGACCGCCGCCGATGATGACCACTCTGTCGCCGAACTCAGGCATGGTGTCGCGGCTCAGGTCCGCGGGGAAGAGCACGTTCTTCTTGTCGATCCCGGGGATGGGGGGGACCAGGTCCACCGAGCCCACGGCGCAGATGAGGGTGTCGGGCGCGATCTCGTCCACCAGCTCACGGGTGACAGGGGTGTTCATCCTGACGTCGATGTTCTTGTAGCTCCTGACCTGCCGGATCAGCCACTGGGAGAACTTATAGTAATTCTTCTTGAAGGGGATGTGCTTCTCACAGAGGATCTGTCCGCCCAGCGCGCCCGTCGCTTCACAGAGGATGACATGGTGGCCGCGCTCCGCCGCCTTGACGGCGGCCTGCATGCCGGCCGGGCCGCCGCCGGCGATCAGCACCTTTTTCAGCTCCCTGGGGGGCTGGACGCACCTCACATCCAGCTCATTGCCGCACTCCGGGTTCAGGGTGCACCAGATCAGCCGGGTGGTGGGGACGATGGACTGGCAGGCCATGCAGCGCATGCAGGTGCGGATCTCCTCCGGCTTTCCGGCCCGGGCCTTCCTGGGCCAGTCGGGGTCGCAGACCAGGGCCCGGGCCAGGCAGACCACGTCGGCCTTGCCGCTGGCGATGATCTCCTCGGCCATGGCGGGGTCGCTGATCGCGCCCACGCAGGCCACGGGGATCTTCACGTGCTTTTTCACCTCGGCGGCGAACTGCACGTTGCAGCCCTCCTCATAGAACATGTCGGGATGGGTGCGGACGAAGTTGTCCAACACCTCATGGTTGCCGCAGGAGATGTGGATCATGTCCAGATAGGGCTCCAGGCACTGGGCGATGCGGCAGCCCTCGTCGATGCGGTAGCCCCCCTCGTAGATCTCGTCGCCGCTCATGCGGAAATCGACGGCCAGCTGGTCGCCCACCGCCTCGCGGATGGCCTTCAGGATCCGGATCGGGAAGCGGCAGCGGTTCTCGGTGCTCCCGCCGTACTCGTCGGTGCGGGTGTTGACGGCCGGGGAGAGGAACTGGTTCAGCATCCAGCCGTGGCCGCCGTGGAGGATGATCATCTCATAGCCGCACATGAGCGCCTTGCGCGCGGAGTCCGCATAGCACTCGGCGATGCGGGCCATCTCCGCCTCGTCCATGGCCACGACGTGGGTGCCGTTCTCCATGAACATCTCCACCGGCCCGTAGGACGTCCGGCCGGTGGCCTCCGGGTTGGCCAGGCCGGGGACCATGCCGAACATGCCGGCGTGGCTGAGCTCCATCACGGGGACGCAGTCATAGCGCTTGATGGTGCGGGCGCACCGGGTCAGGGAGGGGATGACCAGGGGGTCGTCCATGCACATCTGCTTGATGAGCGCGCGGCCCTCATGGCTCACGCAGCAGTCGCCCACACAACTGGACGCGGCGCCGCCTCTGGCCCGCGCCTCATGGGTGGCGATATTGAAATCGGCCAGGTGCCGGTTCTCAGACTGCTCAGGCAGCCCCATGGGGGCAGACATGATGCGGTTCTTCAGGGTGACCCGCCCCACTTTGATGGGAGAAAACAGGTGGGGATAATACTTGTTCATGTGCATTCCCTCCAAATCAGGCGCGGAGCCCGCGCAGGATATTTGTGTGTTTTTATTATAGCAGAGGGGCTGCGCGGGCCGCAATCAACAACGGATATCCGTATTAAACAAATAGTTGACGAGCAGGAGGCGCGGACGCCGTCCCCGCGAAAAAAATGACCGCACCCGGCGGTGCGGTCATTTTCCGGGCGCTCAGGCCGGACGGGTGTCCTCGCCGCTGTTCACGGCGCTTTTCATGAGCTCCCACATCCTCTCCGCGGGCTCGGAGAGGCGCTTGTTCTTGCTCTTGATCAGGTAGATGCTCCACAGATAGTTCTCGTTGTCGATGGGGATGGTGCGCACCTGCTCCCGGGCCAGGCGCCGGGCCAGGCTCTCCGTGGTGATCCCGGAGCACAGCCCGTTCTCCACGATGGCGAACATGGCCAGCACATACTCCGCCGTAAAGACGACCTCCGGCCGGAAGCCCTCCCGCTCGCACAGAGTGATCAACGACGAGTTCGTCCGGTTCTCCTTGCTCAGGATACACAGGGGGACGCCCTTCAGGTCGGCGATCCTGACGTGCTCCCGGTCCGCCAGAGGGCCATCCCGCGGGGTGATCAGCGCATGGCGGATGCTGAGCAGGTGGATGTGGTCATAGGTCTCCGGGTCGAAGGGGCTGGCCACGATGGCCAGCTCCGAGATGCCGTACAGGATGTCGTCCTCACACTGCTTGTCGCTGGCCTCATGGATCGCCAGGTGAAGGTCGGGCCACAGGCTCTTGTACTGCTTCAGCACCGGGCCGGCGTACTCCTCGATGGTCCCCTGGGCCAGGGAGATCCGGCAGGTGGCGCCCGAGCGCCTGTGGGCGCTGAAGAAGTCCAGGCACTCGTCCCGGGCCGCCAGCATCTTTTTCGCCCTGGGGTAGAGGTACTCGGCGTGCTCCGTGGGGATGATCCCCTTCTGGGTCCTGGCGAACAGCTTCTCCCCCAGCTCCGTCTCCAGCCGGTGCATGGATGCGCTGATCCCCTGGACGGACAGGAAGCACTCCTCGGCGGCCTTGGTCAGGTTCTTGTTGTTGTAGATGGACACGAAGTATCGCAGCTGCTGCAGCTCCATCAAGCGCCCTCCTTTCGCCGGAACGGTCTGGAAAATGTGGGGAAAGGCAGGGTCCCGTCAGGGCCCTGCCTTTCCCGCGGATCTCGGATGTCAGGTGGTCTCCGCGTTCTCGCTCGCGGCAGTCTCCAGCTTGGCCGCAGGATTCTTTCTCTTGCGGTTGTTCGCGCGGATCGTGATGAACAGGATCAGCAGCAGGAGGATACCTTCCAGCATCTCCGAATACTCCGTGGCGGAGTAGCCCATCAGGGACAGGCCCAGGATGATCAGGGTGATGGAGATGGAACCGAGGATGAACTTGTAGAATTTCGCGGTGTGGCCGCCGGTGACCAGCACGCCGCCGAAATAGATGGCCATGGCCACCTTCATCTCGGCGAAGGAGCCCATCTGCATGCTGGTGCCGCCCACGGTGATCAGGTTGAAGATGGCGGCCACGCCGGTCATCAGGCCGGAGATGGCGAACACCAGGAACTTCATCTTGGTGACGGGAATGCCCACGTTCCGGGCGGTCTCCTCGTTCTCACCGATCGCCTTGCTGTAGCGCCCGACCCGGGTGAACTCCAGCACATAGCAGGTGATCGCGCAGATCACGATGAAGGCGGGGAACTTGATGTACCAGCTGTTCAGCACCTGCAGGCTCTCCGGGATGAGCTGGGAGTTGAAGATCGTCAGCAGGTAGGTGGCCACGCCGCGCATGCCGATCAGCATGGCGATGGACACCATGAAGGACGGGACCTTGCACTTGGCCACCAGGAAGCCGTTGAGGGAGCCCAGCAGGATGCCCATGATGACGGCCGTCGGGAACAGCAGCCAGGCCACGCCGGTGGCCTGGGCCACCGTGTTGGCGATGATGCCGGCCACGGCCATGTTCACGCCCACGGACAGGTCCGTGGAGCCCTGCGCCACCACGAAGATCATGCCGCAGGCCAGCAGGATCGTCTGGATGGACTGGTCGACCAGAAGGCTCAGGTTGTAGGAATTCAGGATCTTGCCGCCCGTGGCCACCGCGAAGAACGCGAGGATCACCACGAACGCGATCACAGGGACGATATCGCCCAAGGTAATATTGACCTTTTTCTCCTTCATCAGATCATCACCTCGATCACAGAATGCTCAGTGAAGTCCTCGTCGCGGCGGATGACCTTCTTCACCTTTCCGTCTTTCATGACCACCAGCCGGTCAGCCATGCCCAGCACCTCGGCCAGCTCGTCGGAGATCAGCACCATGGCGACCCCCTGCTTCTTGGCTTCCTTCATCAGGTTGTAGATGTAGGCCTTCACGCCCACGTCCACGCCGCGGGTGGGGCAGTCCAGAATCAGCAGCTGCAGGTCCTTGGCCAGCCACCGGCCCAGGTTCACCTTCTGCTTGTTGCCGCCGGACAGGGCGTCCATGGGCTGGAAGATGTCGTTGCACTTCACCGACATCTTGTCCTTCATCTCGTTGGCCAGCTTGCGGATCTTGGCGGGGGACAGATAGCCCATCGGGCCGCGCATCTCGGTGGCGGAGGGCAGGGCGAAGTTGTCCATGATGGTCGCCTTGATCATCAGCGCCTGGTTGTCGCGGTCCTTGGGCACGTAGGCCGTGTAGTTCTGCAGCGCCTGGGTGGCGTTTTTGATCTCCATGTTCTGCCGGACCAGGGTGACCTTGCCCCCCTTCGTCTTCGTCAGGCCGTAGATCACCTCGCCCACCGTGTGGATGCCCGAGTCGCTCAGGCCTGCGAAGCCAAGGATCTCCCCGGCATGGACCTCGAAGGAGACGTTGGAGATGTTGCCGTCCACGTCGGACAGGTCCTCCGCCCGGAGGATGACCTCGTCGGAGTAGGAGGGGGTGTTGTCCGAGCGGTAGTAATCGCCCGCCATCTCACGGCCCACCATCATGTTCCGGATGTCGCTGGGGGTGACCTCGCTGGACTTGACGGTGCCGATGACCTCGCCGTCCCGGAGCACCGTGATGGTGTCGGTGATCGCCACCATCTCCTCGATGTCGTGGGTGATCAGGAGGATGGAGCGGTCCAGCTCCTTGAACTTCTTGATCAGCTCATACAGCTTGTTGCGGTTGTTCAGGGAGAGGGACTGGGTCACCTCGTCCAGGATCAGGATGTCCGGGTCGTTGGACAGGGCCCGGGCCAGCTCCACCATCTTGCGGGTCTCGATGCCGGTGCCGTCCATGGTGCTGTTCAGGGGCACCCGGGGCAGGCCCCACTTGTCGAACTCGGCATAGGCGGCCTCCTGCATCTTCTTCAGGTTGACCACGCCCAGCTTGGAGAACTTCCCCGTGTGCCCCAGGAACACGTTCACCGAGGCGGGCAGGGAGCCGATCACGCCCAGCTCCTGCAGCACCATGGAGATCCCGTGGGCGTTGGCGTCCAGCGGGCTGGAGGGGTGGTAGGGCTCTCCCTTCAGCTTCATGGTGCCGGAATCGCTGCCGTACAGGCCGGCGATCTGGGACAGGAGGGTGGACTTGCCGGAGCCGTTCTCGCCGATGATCCCGCGGATCTCGCCGCGCTCCAGGTCCAGGTCGATGTCCACGTTGGCGTGGGTGGGGCCGAAGTACTTGTTCAGCCCGCGGATCTCAAGGATCTTCTCGCCCATTACTTTACGACCCCCTTCTTGCCCCAGCTGCCGATGATGCCAAAGATGATCAGGAACGCGCCCAGGCAGGCCTCCTGCAGGGTGCCGGAGGGGATGCCCATCAGGGTGAGGAAGTTGAAGGCAGCGTAGATAAAGAACGCGCAGATGGGGACCGCGATGATGATGTTGATCTTCCGCTCCAGGATCTGGGCGAGAAGGACGACGGCCATGGGCTGGAACACCATGAACATACTGGTCAGACCGGTCTTCACCGTCGTGCGGACGTTGGTGCTCTGCTGCACCACGCAGGCCAGGCCGATGATGATGCCGCAGATGATGCCGACGCAGATGATCGTCTTGGTGATGTTGACGCCCAGCGCCTTGGCAACGTCCTTATTGCCGCCCATGGCCCGGATATTCAAGCCGACAGTGGTTCGGTTGTAGACGAAGTAAATGACGATCATGCTGGCCACCAGGAGGATGATGCTCCCGGGGAGCTGACCGAGGGCGCGCAGATGATCCGCCAGGTCGCTGGCCACCAGGGGACCGGTGACCTCGCCCCGGCTCAGGAACACCGCGCCGGCCTCATAGATGAGGGCCAGGCTGATACCGGCGATCCAGGAGGGGATGCCGGTGAAGGCGAATACGGAGAAGTTGATGAACACGAGGATCAGGCCGACCAGGACCCCCCCAAGGATCACGCCGGGATATCCGACCGTGTTGCCCAGCATACATGCCGCGAAGGAGCCCAGGACCAGGACGCCGCCCAGGGACATATCGGTGTATCCGCAGGCCAGCAGGAAGCACAGCGCCCAGGCCACGAAGGTGGGGTAGACCGCGTGGGAGATGATCATCCGGATGTTGGACCCGTACAGGAAGTCGCCGCCGGTGACCGCGTTCAGGAGCAGGCACACGATGACGATCACCGCCACGAACCCGATGTAGAAGATCAGGTCCCCCTTCTTGATCCCGCCCTTCGCCGCCAGTGTGGGGTTTTCTTGTTGTTTCTGCATGAGACAAACCTCGCTTTACAGAGCTGTGAGCGTATGCGGCGGGGGCGGCCTGCCCAATGGCGGGCCGCCCCCTTCGCAGGTCGTCAGCTCAGACTAGACTGGATGCCGATGTGGGGATCAGCCCACGCCCAGGGCGGCGGCCAGGTTCTCCAGGGTCAGCTGGTTGTTGATGACGTCCATGTAGGTGTCATAGCCGGTCTCCGGATTGTAGCGGCCCAGCAGGGTCTCCATGATGGAGTCGGCGATGGGCTGCTGCCCGTCGACGCAGAACACGTCCATATACAGGTCCACGTTGTCGGGAG
This sequence comes from uncultured Oscillospiraceae bacterium, assembly GCA_944386845.1. Classification (GTDB taxonomy): domain Bacteria; phylum Bacillota; class Clostridia; order Oscillospirales; family Oscillospiraceae; genus CALXCT01. The sequence goes on from CALXCP010000005.1 coordinate 24,749, forward strand.
TGATGACGATGGGGGTGGTCTGGAAGTGGCAGGCCAGGCCGTTCTCGTCCACGATCTTATAGCCGTCCAGGTAGTTCATGACCAGGGAGGAGCCGATCATCGGGGGCATGTTGGTACCGTCGTTGCCGCCGGCCACGGTGCCCTCCTTGATCATCTCGGCGGTGGAGGCGTCCACGTTGGAGACGTAGATCTTCAGGTGGTCGGAGATGCCCAGGTTCTCAGAGGCGGTCACGGAGCCGGGGACATAGTCGCCCACGAAGCAGTAGATGCAGTCGGCCTCGCGGTTGGCGGACAGCAGGTCGCCGGCCTTGGTGGTGGCCTCAGAGGCGTCGGTGCAGCGGGCCTCGTCCAGCACGGTGCCGCCCAGAGCCTCGAAGGTCTCGCGGAAGCCCTGAGAGCGCTGGTCGTGGTTGGTGTCGCCGATGTTGCCGCCGATCATGACGGCGGTGCGGCAGCCCTCTTCGTAGGCCAGCTCAGCCATCTGCTCGCCGGCCAGGACGCAGTTGGCGTCCACGGCGCCGGCAAAGTACTCGCACTCGGTCAGCATGCTGAACTGATCCTCGGTGCCGATGCCGGTGTGCAGGGCGAAGGGAGTCTCAGCCTCGGTGAAGATGTCCACCACGCGGGGCAGGGTGGTGGCGGCGTTGCAGTAGACGTTGGCACCGGCCACACCGGCACCGATGAACTTCTGCATGTTCTGGATGGTCACGTCAGAGGAGTAGTCGTCGGACACGCCCATGGAGGTGCAGCCGAAGTTGTCGATGACGTACAGGCTGGCGGAGTTCATCATCTCCAGGATGGGCACACCGGTGCCCCAGATGTTGGAGCCGATGGTCCAGTTTTCGGCGCCGGCGGTGTCGCCGCCGCCGGTCTCCGCGGGCTCGCCGCCGGTCTCAACGGGGGCGTTGCCGGTCTCAGCGGGGGTATCGTTGTTGCTGCAGGCCGCGCAGCCCAGCATCATGACCAAGGCCACGATCAGGGCCAGGATCTTGGATACTTTCTTTCTCATGTTCTTTCCTCCTTGATATTTTGGTGTTCGCGCTTCCCCGCCCCGCCGGCCGCTGACCGTGCGCCCGGTTCGGCGGGCTTATATCAAATCCGGAGAAGACCTCCGGATCCGACACCCTGTTCTCCCGCTCGTCCGCGCGGGGGACATTTCCCTCTAACTTGATAGGCTTTTGTATAAACTCATAAACAGAATTTCTATCATGTTTGTAACTATATCACAAAGCGCTTTCGCCGAGATACAACATCTTGTATAATACCTCAACTAAAATTTGATACTGAATTTTCCCCGGCTCTATTATGCAATATCACGGAGATCTTGTCAGTTTTTGTAATAAAATGCCCCAGATAGTCCGCCGGCCCCTCCGATGGCGGAGGGGCCGGCGGACTTCCCTCAGAAGGACAGCCCGGTCCGGCCGATGATGTCGTCCTGCAGGCCCTTGCACATCTCCACGAAATAGGCGCTGTACCCCGCGATCCGCACGGTGAGGTCCCGGTAGTTCTCCGGGTGCTTCTGGGCGGCGATCAGGGTCTCCTGGCTGGCGATGGTGAACTGGCTCTCGGTGCCGTGCCGCCTGACGTACTCCTCGATCAGGGCGATCAGGCTGTCCCGCCCCGTGTCGCCCTCCAGGGCGGAGGGGGAGAACTTCCAGTTCAGCAGGGTGCCGTTGGTGGCCCGGTCGTGGCTGAGCTTGGTGACTGAGCGGCAGATCGCCGCCGGCCCCTTCACGTCGTGGGAGGCGCAGAACGTGTGCACCGCGCCGCAGTTGTCCGAGATCGGCTCGCCGGCCTTGCGGCCCTCCACGCTGGCCCACTGCTTGCCGCCGAAGTCCACGTTGCCCACCGAGCAGTACACGCCGGGGGTATACACCCCGCCGTGGAGGGTCTTTCTCCCCTCGATGTGGTCGAAGTAGGTGTCCAGGCCGAACTTGGTCAGCTCGTCGGCATAGTCGTCGTCGTTGCCGTAGTGGTGGACCTTGTCGCTGTTGACATAGGCGTACAGCGGCTCGTGGCCCACCCAGTCGTCCCGGATGGCCTGGAGCAGCTCGGCCCCGGTGACCTTCTTCTCCTCGAAGACCAGCTGCTTGATGGTGGCCAGCCCGTCGCCCACGGTGCCCACGCCCACGCACTCGGTGCCGATGAAGTTGCGCTTGGCGCCGCCGGCGCTGACGTCCACGCCGCTCTCCACGCAGCCCGCCATCACGGTGGACAGGAAGGGCAGCGGCTTCACCCGCTGCTGGGCGTAGTCCACGGCGTTGAGCACCGCGGCCATCTTGTCGCACCAGTACTTCATCTGCTTGTCATAGCTCTCCTTCACCTGGTCGAAGGAGGTCATGGTGCGCAGGTCGCCGGTCTGGGGGCCCAGGCGCTTGCCCACGCCGCCGCAGACGCTCCACCGGGGGCAGCCCGGGCCGCACTCGATGCACCGGCCGTCGTTGATGGCCAGCTCCAGCACCTTGGCGATGTTGAGGTAGCCGGCGTCCTTCCAGCCGTACTCCTCCCCGGGCACGTCGGGCTCCACGCAGCCCACCACCTGGTAATCCCGGGCCTCCTCCAGCGTTCGGCCCACCCGCATCATGGAGGGGATGGTGACCTCGTCGTTGAACACCTTGGGTTCGCCGGTGCCCAGGCGGATCACGTTGGCCACCTTCACCTTCAGCTCCCAGGGGGTGCCGTTGTGCATCCGCACCGCGATCCACGGGTTGATGATGCGGGTGTGGGCGTGGGCATCCAGGAACATGAAGGTCACGTCGTTGGTGCCGTCGGTGCCGTCCCGCTTCAGGCCGCCCAGGGTCAGGCAGGGCCCGCCGATGCCGCCGTTTCCAAAGATGGCCACGCAGTTATGGTCCCGGAGCTTGTTCAGCTCCCAGATCTTGATCTGGAAGTTCTCGATGAGCTCCTGCATCCGCTCCCGGGTGGACTCGCCCGTCTCGATGTCGTGCCGGTAGAAGGGATACATGTACTGGTCGAAGCGGCCGTAGGAGATGGAGTGGCCGTTGCTCTCCATGAGCACCAGGTCGTTGGCGAAGAGCACCATCTGGATGGCCTCATGGAAGGTCCTGGGCGCCCCGGTGGCGATGTTGCGGCAGACCTGGGCGATCATGCGCAGCTCGTCCGCCCGCCGGGGGTCCTTCTCCTCCTCCGCCATCTGCTGGGCCAGGTCGGCGTGGCGCTGGATGAAAATGCTCCCCCCCGTGTTGGCGATGAGGGCGGCCCGGTAGAAGGCCATCTTCCCGAACTGCTCCGGATCGCTGGGGTCCAGGGCGTCCAGCTTCTCCCGGATCTCCCGGCGGATCTCGCCAAAGCCCTTCTTCAGGATGAAGTCGTAGTTGATCCCCAGGTGGCCCGGGCCGGAGGTGAAGTAGTTCACGTTGGAGAACACCTGCTTGCCCAGGTGGGAGCCCTTCAGCTCCTCGTCGGTGAGGCAGGCGGTGGCCACGTCCGCCACCGACTTCCCGTGCCAGTACGGCTGGATGGCCTCCAGCTTCCGGATCGTCTCGTCGCTGTACCAGAAGTAGTCGTGGGTGCGCTGCTCGCTGTAATCCATCAGGCCGTTCTTCATCTCGTCCACGATCCAGTCCACCCCGTACTCGGGGAAGACGGGGCCGGCCTTCTTCGGGGCGCCCAGCGTCCCCACCAGCAGCTCGTCGGGGAAGATCTCGATGGGGCTGGTGGTGTAGTGCTCGTACAGCCCCCAGGCCACCTGGACGATGTGGGGGTCCGACTCGTGCTTCTGATACGCCTCGGTGAGCTTCAGGGCGCGGGTGGGGTCCACCTCCCCGTTGGTGGAGCGGGGCGTGTCGTTGAGGATGCGGTTGATGCGCGGGAAGGGCGAGGGGTCCGGGGTGTTCCCGGAGATGCCGATCCCCCACACCTTGTCGAAGGGCTCCACGGCCAGCGGCTTGACCCGGTTCCTCTGGGCCTCGGCATAGCCCACCGCGGCCTCCTCCTGAACGGTGCCGGTCTTGTTCTCTTTCATGGATACACACATCCTTTCTGTCTCATCGTATTCTCTTGCGGACCTCATTCCGCCATCAGATGCAGCCTTTTCAGGCTCTCGTCCGTGATGCTGTTTTGGATCTCCATGGCGTGGCTCAGCAGGAAGGTGTCCCGGGTGGCGCTCAGCCCCTGCCGCCGGAGCTCGTCGGCGATCAGGGCGCAGACCTTCTCGATCAGGCTGGTCTGGTTGGCCCGGGGATCCTCCGCCAGGGCGGTCAGGAGGGGGGCCATGGCCGGCCCCGGCCCGGGCAGCGAGGGGAGCAGCCGCTGGGACCACTTATAATAGGGGGCGTACCGCCGCCCCAGCAGATAGGCGATCTGCTGGGCGTTCTGGATGAACTGGCTCAGGGCGATCAGGGCGGAGACGGGCTCCCCGTGGAGGCGGCAGCGCGCGAAATTGTACTGTCCCTGCTGGGCCGCCAGCGCGCACTGCCGGGCCAGCTTCTTCCGCCGCAGGTCCTCTGGGTAATAGGCCAGCAGGGCCGCCCGGAAGGCGGCGAACTCCCCGTTCCGCTCCCAGAAAAGGGCGCCGTTGGTGACCACGGCCAGGCCGTTGGCGGGCATCCGCCGCCAGTCGGCGACGGTGGCCGGAGGCGTCTCCCGCCCCAGATAGCGGCCGTAGAAGCTCCCCACCGTCATCACGCCCACCCGCCGGGCGCTCTCCCCCGTCTGACGCAGGCGGCGGAAGCCGCGGAACTCCCGGGGGAGGCTCTGGTACACCTGGCCGGCCCGGTCTCCGAAGGCCGCCATGTCCCCGTCGGTGAGCCAGAGGCAGAAGCCCGGGCCCCAGTCGTGGTCCCGGGAGACCTCGTCGTCACAGCCGAAGCACTCCGAGCCCTCGCCCACCAGGCCGAAGGTGCCCCTCTCCAGGGCCTCCGGGCACTCCGCCTGGAAGGCGGGCCGGCCGACCTCCTCCCAGAAGGTCCGGCACAGCTCCAGCCCGGTCATGGGGCCTCCTCCCCGCCCTGGGCGATCTGGAGATGCCGCAGGATCTTCCGGCGCTCCGGGTGATCCGGCCCATACAGCCGCTCCACCTCACCGGCGGCCTGCCGGAGGTACCCCGCCGCGCCGGCCCGGTCCCCCTGCTGCAGCCGGGCGATGCCCAGGCTGTTGAGGATCATATAGTAGTGGGGCGTCCCGGTGCCCACCTCGTTCTCATAGATGTCCCTGGCCTGGAGCAGATGCTCCTCCGCCTCCGCGCTGCGGCCCAGCTTCAGCTCCAGCCCCGCCAGGTTCGCCATGGCGGTGGCGTATTCATCCCGGCAGTCGGGGTGGATCGACAGCACGGCGGCGGCCCGGGCCATGAGCTCCACCGCCTGGTCCAGCTCCCCGGTGTCCAGCGCCACCAGGCTCAGGTTGTTCAGGCAGGCGGCGTAGAGCACATGCCCCACCCCCAGCGTCTCGCCGTAGATGTCCAGGCAGCGGAGGAAGTCCTCCCGGGCCTGCTCCGTCTTGCCCATCACCCTGCGGGTCCCCGCCAGGTTGTTCAGCGCCGTGGCGTAGTCTGGATGGCCCTCCCCCACGGCGGAGCGCAGGATATCCACCGCCCGGAGGAAGCAGTCCTCCGACTCCCGGAAGCGCCCGGCGCCCCGCAGGTAGCCCCCCAGCTCGCTGAGCATGGAGGCGTGGAGGGGGCTCTCCTCCCCGTGCTCCCTGGCGCTCTGCTCCGCCAGCTCCCGCAGGACGTCCTCCACCGTGGCCGCGTCCCCGTAGGCCCGGTCCACCGCCGCGAGATACTCTCTCTGTTCCATGGGCTCAGATCTGTCCCGGCAGCCGGCAGTTGGGGCAGCCTGTGTTGGCCTGGAGCACGGCGTCCACCTCGGCCTCCATCCGCTTCTTCGCCTGGGCCAGCATGATCTCCTCGGCCTCCTTCATGGAGGGGTAGCCGGCCGCCAGCACAGTGTTCTCCTGGACGGCGTAGGCATAGTCCTTCCCCTGCCCCTCCATGTCCCGGATGTGGTCCAGCAGCAGCCGCAGGGTGCGCTCCGAATAGGTCAGCAGCTCCCCCCTCTGATAGGTCTCCACCGAGGTCTCCCCCGGCCCCTCGTCCCTGGCATGGAGGGGGCGGCCCCCCAGCGCCAGCAGGGGGTACTCCTCCCGCAGGCGCTCGGTCTGCCGCAGGAGGATCTCCCAGATGCCGTCCACCAGCGCCTGCTTCTCCTCTGAGACGGCGGGCAGGTCCCGGCTGAGCACCGCGTAGGCCGCCGGCTCGGTGTCCTTCATCATGCGGATGTATTTCTCCCGGGGGAGGTTGCGTCCCTGCCTCTCCGCCTCGGTCAGATCGGCCAGATAGCTCTCGCACGCGGGCTGCGACCAGACGTCGTACTGTGCCCCCCGCATGGCCCGGAAGCCGTCCCGGTCGTTCTGGCAGGAGACCCGCTCCTCCCCGTTGACCACCCGGAACATCTCCCACTCCCTGTCGATGATGGCGTCGATGACCTGTTTCTTTTCCATCTCTGCTTGACCTCCTTGATCAAAAGCTGTCCGCCCGCCGGATGGCCTGATAGACCATGTCGGCCGTGACGGCCATGGGCATGTTCCGCATGGGGGGCACCGAGCAGGCCGCCTCCGAGATGGCCCGGAGCTCCTCCTCCGTCAGGTCGTCCAGACCCAGCTCCCTCAGGGTGACGGGCAGGCCCACGCTCCGCATGAACTGCCGGAGCTGCCTCCGCTCCTCCTCAGGTGCCTGCTCCAGTTCCATCTGCACCAGCACGCCGAAGCCCACCAGGATCCCGTGGAGGATCTTGCTGCACCGGGGGATGACGGAGAACCCCTCGTTGACGGCGTGGGCCGCGGCCACGTTCCCGTTCTCAAAGCCGTAGCCGCTGAGGTAGATCGCCGCGTGGACCGTCAGCTCCAGCGCGTCGGTGACCCTGTGGGCCCGCACCGCCTCCATGGCCTCCGATCCGTGCTGGACGATCAGCTCGTAGCACAGCCGGGACATGGCCACCGCGGTGCGGGTGCTGGACGTGCCGGAGGCCGCCTGCTCCTTCCGGGCGTAGGCCCGGGCCTCGAAGTAGGTGGCCAGAGCGTCCCCGATCCCGGCGGTGAGATTGTGGGCCGGGGCGTTGGCGACGATCTCCGTGTCCACCAGTACCAGGTCCGGGTTTCGCCTGACCCCCCGGATCTCCACGGCCCTGCCGTTCTCATCGTGGATCACCGCCACCGCGCTGCAGGGCGCGTCGCTGGACGCGGTGGTGGGGATGATCACCAGCCGCCGGCCCAGCTGATCGGCGGCGGCCCGGGCCGTGTCCAGCACGCGCCCGCCTCCGATCCCCACCAGCAGGTCGCACTCCTTCTCCCGGGCGGCGGCCGCCACCCGGTCGATCTCCGGATAGGTGACGTCCCCGGAGAAGGGCTCGAACAGGCAGGCGCAGCCCGCCTGGACCATGGTCTGTTCCAGGGTCGCCCCCACCCGGGCCATGCTCCCCCTGGTCAGCAGCACCAGCGCCCTGCCGCCCACCTGGGCGATCAGCGGCCCCGCCTGGCGCAGGATGCCCGCCTCCTGGATATACCGCAGCGGCCCCTGGATTGATGTCCGCATGTCAAATGCCTCCTTTTCGTCTCATCCGTCAAAACCCCGTGATGTCATCCGGGGAGACGCGCTGATATTTTTTCTCGCAGTGCCGGTCCCCCACCCGGGCCATATGGGGCAGCACGCTGCCGCAGGGGCAGGGGCCCGGGAGGATGCGGCTGATGTCTCCCGTCCGGTACCGGATCAGGGGCATCCCCCTCCGGCCCAGGGTGGTGACCGTCAGCTCCCCCTCCTGCCCGTCCGGGAGAACGGCCCCCGTCTCCGGGTCCACGACCTCATAGTAAAGATCCGAGCTCCACGGGTGGTAGCCGCCCCCCAGGGTACAGCCCACCGCGCCGGCCAGGCCGGTCTCCGTCATGCCGTACTCCTCGTCGATGCGGCAGCCCCAGATCTCCGAGATCGTCCGGCAGTGGGTCTCCGACACGAAGCTCCCCGCCAGCAGGACGCTGTCCACCGTCCGTCCCACGGGGCCGTCCAGCCCCAGGGCCCGGGACTGCTCCGCCAGCGCGGCCACGGCAAAGGGCGGCCCGATCAGCCGCCGGGCCCCCAGGGAGACGATCCTCTCCAGGACGGCCGGGCCGTCCTCCGGCCCCGGCAGCCCCAGCACCACCGGCACCGCCCCCATCCGCCGCAGCGCCTCTGACAGCAGGGCGTTCAGCGAGTGGGGGCTCCGCCCCGGGAACAGGATCGCCGCGGTGTCGCCCACCCCGGCGAACTCCAGCATACCGTGGTGGAAGTAGTCCACCGTGTCCTCCAGCTCCCCGGCGGTGAAGCAGATGCGCTTGGGCCGGCCCGAGGAGCCGCTGGTCTCCAGCACGGTGAAGACCCGCTCGATCTCCCCGCCCCCCACGCACACCATCCTGGCCCCCTGGGTCCGGATGTCCTCCGGCCAGGTGAAGGGGAGGGCGGCGAACTCCTCCCAGGAGGACACCCGGTCCGCCGGGAGGCGCGCCCGGTAAAAGGCGCTGTGGGCCGCGGCGTGGGCCAGCGTATCGCAGATCCGCTCCAGCTGCCGCCGCTCCAGAGCCCGCCGGGTCAGCGGCGCGGGCAGCCCCAGCCGGGCCGCCACCCAGCCGTCAAGCATCCGGCTTCTCCGCGATCAGCAGGAAATAGCCCGGAGAGGCGCAGTTGCAGCCGCACATCTTCCAGCTCCCCTCCCGCGCCAGATAGGCCTCCAGGGAGCCGCAGTCCAGGATCGCCTGGCCCACGAAGGCCTTCAGGTCCTCCGTGCGGTCCTCCAGCAGGGCCGTCTTCAGGCCCAGTCCCTCCAGCAGCTCCCGCAGCCCGTCCAGCACCACGGCGCCGTCCTGGCAGTAGGGGGAGGGCAGATGCTCCTCCGTCCCGCACTCGTCGTGGTTCCGGGGGCGGTAGAACAGCTTCAGCGCCTCGACGTGCTCCCGCTGATAGCGCTCCATGTCCGGCTGCCTGGCGTAGACGTCGCTGATGATCAGCTTGCCCCCGGGCTTCAGCACGCAGTAGGCCTCGTGGATCGACTCCTCCTGGCGCTCCAGCACGCTGAACACACACTCCATCAGCACGCAGTCGAAGGTCCGGGAGGGGAACTCCAGCATCGCCGCGTCCCCCTTGGCCGCCCGCAGCCCCCTGGCCCGGGCCTGCTCCACCGCCTTCTCGTCGGTGTCGATCGCCGTGACCTCCAGGCCCAGCCGGGCCTGCATCTCCGCGGCGGCCGTCCCGTCGCCGCAGCCGATATCCAGCAGGGACATGCCCCGCTCCACCCCGGCGCGCTCCAGGGCGTAGCGCGTCAGCTCAGTCCCTCCGGGACGCAGGATCCCCATACGCTCTCTCCTCCTTCACCGGTCCAGGACCTCTGCCAGGAGGTCCGCCGCGTCCATGACCACCTGCGGGCAGAAGTCCAGCAGCTTCCCGCTGGCCCGGGCCTGCTCCGCCTGGGCCGGGTCGGCGAAGTCGTAGCCCAGCAGATCCCGACACATGGTGCTGCCGTACTTCTCGGTGAAGCGCGCCTGGAACTCCCGGGTCAGCCGGGCCGCCTCCGCATCGTCCTCGCAGAGCAGCCCGATGGCCATCAGCGCCCCGGTCACCGCGCCGCAGGTCTCCCCCCGGAGCATGCCGCCGCCGAAGCAGCGGCCCATCCCGTCCAGCTCCCCGGGCTCATAGTCCAGCTCGTCCGCCGCGCTGGCCAGCACCGCCTGGGCGCAGTTCCCGCCCCGCAGGAACCGCTGGGTCAGCTCCTCTGCCGTAGGTTTTCTCATGTCTGTCCCTCCTGTCCGCGTCCGGGCCAGGGCCCGGATGCGCCTTGCCCGCCGGGCCCCGGCCCGGCGTCATTTGTCCTCCATCAGCTCTTCCACCTGCGCCATGCGGCCCTTGGCCAGGCCGCGGACGATCAGCACCTGTCCGCACCTGGGGCACGCCGGCACCTCATGGCCGAAGTCCCGCCCCATGTAGTGGAAGATGACCCGGGTGTTCTTCAGCGGCACGCCGCACCGGGCGCACTTCCACGTCCGCTCCTGCTCGCTCATCGCTGCTCTCCTTTGTCGAAATGCATCCGGTGGCTATAGACGTCCCGGACCTGGTAGGTCCCCTCCGGGCCCTCGCTGTACTCCACCCAGAACACCACCACCCGGCAGACCAGGCTGGCCAGGTAGGTCCCGTCCCCGTCGGTGAACCGGTCCCCGCCCCGGACGGACTCATAGATGCACCGCCGCACGTCGTCGTCCGAGATCAGCTCTTCCTCCATGCCGGCGCGCACCGCGTCGGGCACCCGGATGTCCAGGCCGTCCCATGGGCGGCGCTCCGGGACGAAGTCCTTCCCCTCCATGATCTGCATGAACTCCCCTTTCAGCCGCAGCAGGGCCTCCCGCTTCTCCGAGATGGTGGGTACGCCGTCCGCGGGGCCGAACAGCCCCTCCAGGATGTGCCGGCACTCCTTCCCCTGCCGCAGGAAGACCTCCCGGCAGTTGGCGCAGTACACCAGATAGGGCAGCCCGGTCTCCTCCGCCCGGTCCCGCACGATGTCGTGGTACAGGGCCGGGGCGGCCGCCCGCATGTGGCCGCCGTAGCCGCAGCACTGGCCGGTGCGCGCCCGCTCCTCCAGCTCTGTCCCGGCCGCCTCCGCCAGGCGGCGGACCGCCTGCCGGACCGCCCCGTCCTCCCGGGCGGAGCAGGGGTCGAACACCGCGGCCCGCTGGAACAGCCGGGCCCCCTTGGCTTTCTGGATCGCCGGATGCCCGTAGAGAGAGACCACCGGCACCTCCGGAAGGAAGCGGGCCAGCACCTTGACGCAGGAGCAGCACGCGGCCACCACGGTGGGCCGTCCCAGCCGCTCCCAGGTCTCCAGGAGCTGCCGGCGGACCTGCTCCATGCGCCCGGTCTCCCCCGCCCACCAGGCGGGGGCGCCGCAGCAGCCCAGCAGGATGCCGGTGGGCTCCGCGGCGTTCAGCGTCCGCCAGGCGGACAGCACCTGCTCCGGCATGGTGTCGGCCAGGCGGCAGCCCGGGAAGAAGAGCTGCCCGCAGCCCTCCGCCCCCGGCGGCGGGGCCGCGTAAAACCCCTCCCCGGTCACAAGATCCAGCTCCCGCAGCCAGAAGTCGTGGAAGGCCTCCGGCTGGATGTGGTCCCGGGCCCGGGCCTCCCGGGACAGGGCGAACAGCTCCCCCATGTCCACGCCGCCGGGGCAGATGCTCCCGCAGTAGCCGCACAGGTTGCAGGAGTAGGTCTCCCGGGTCATGGTGCGGCTGGCCAGGAAGTGGGCGCCCGAGTCGGCCAGCACCTCCATGGCGCACTGCTTGGGGGGTTTTTTGTACTTGCCCAGCACGGGGCAGGCGGCCAGGCACCTGTCGCAGGTGCACTGGACGCACCGGGCCGCCTCCGCCTTCACCTCTTCCTTGGTGTAGCCCGCCGGCCCGCCGGCCGGCTCCACCCTGGGGCGGGACGGCTCATCCTCTCCGATCAGCCGGGCCGCGCAGGCGGGGCGCGGCCTGGCGGCCGGCTCGGTGCGGCCGGTCTGTACCACGCTCTCCATGGAGCGGGTGAACCGGCCCGCGCAGGCCAGGCCGTCTATGACCCCCATCCCCACGACGCCGCCGCCCAGAAAGCAGCGGCTCTCCCCGGAGCGTCCGGTGCCGGCGTTCCAGCCCGGCCGCATCCCGAAGTCCTCCCCCGCCTCGCCGGTGGCGATGTAGACGGCGGAGAATCCCTCCAGCTCCTCCAGGTTCCTCACCTCACAGCCGAAGCGGAACTCCACCCGCTCCGCCGAGAACTGGGTCCGGAAGTCCTCCTCGAAGGCAGGGAAGCCGGCGTCCTCCCGGAGCCGGCCGCCCCAGCCCTCCCGCCGCTCGAACACGGTGACCCGGTACTTTTTCTGCGCCATGAGCAGGGCGGCGGCCAGGCCGGCGGGGCCCGCCCCGATCACGGCCACCGACTGCTCCTTCTCCGGGATCTGGAACACGTCGGGCTGCTGTTCCCCGGCCAGCCGCAGCACCGCCTCCTCGATCCGGGGCAGGTCCAGGGGCTCGTCGCCCACCAGGATCCGCTGGCAGCTCCCCCGGCAGGGGGCCGGGCAGAAGGCGTGGACCACCGAGGGGAAGATCACCGACCTGCGCAGATCCCGGTAGGCCGCCCCGATCCGTCCCCGGGCGACCCGCTTCAGCAGGGCGCGGATATCCAGTGAAAATGGGCACGCGCAGCTGCAGGGGGCCGGCTCGTCGTAGATGCAGCCCTCCGTCAGCGCGGTCACCCGCTCCAGCCCAAGGTCCAGTGCCATGGCGCAGCACTCCCTTTCCTTCTGTCTGTGCACGTGCAGGGACAGCCCCGGTCTCCCGGGGCCGCCCCTGCACGTGAAATGGCGCGGGATCGTCCCGCCCTCCGGCCGGCGAGCCGGCCGTCTCGCAGCAGGGGCCCCTTCTTACAGGGGATGGTTGGCGATGTTCTCCATCTCGTCCTCGAACTCAACGCCCAGGTAGTACTTGGCGGGCTTGAGCTCCCTGCCCTCCTGCTTGGCCTCCCACGCGGCCTTCACCTTGTCCGGCGTGGCGGGCAGCTCATAGATCCGGCAGCCGGTGGCGTCGTGGATCGCGTTGATGACCGCCATGTGCCCGGAGGACTGGAACACCTCCGAGCAGCCGGAGGACCCGAAGGCGCCCGTGGCGCCCCGGGGAGTCTCCAGATACTCCACCCGGATGTCGTCGGGGATGTCCTTGATCTGGGGGATGCCGCAGGCGATCATGTTGCGGTGCTTCTTGATGTCCTGATAGTCCTCGCTCAGGGCGAAGCCGATGGAGTGGGAGATGCCGCCGTAGGCCTGGCCGTCCACGGCCAGCTTGTTGCCGATGACGCCCACGTCCGCGCAGCAGGCGAAGCGGAGCACCTTGGTCTTGCCGGTGTTCACGTCCACCTCCACCAGAGCGGTGTTGCAGCCGTACATATACTCGCCGTCCTTGTCGCCCTGGCCGTTGTTGGGATCCAGGCCGGGGTCGATGCCCATGTCCATGTTGTCCACATGGCCGGTGTAGCGGGTGGGGATGCCCTCGGCCACCATCTCGTCGTAGGTCCGGTAGGTCCCGTCCTCCTTGCGCATGGCGGCGATCAGCAGCTCGGCCGCCGCCTTGACGGCCCGGCCATTCATGATGTGGCTGCGGCTGCCGGCGGCCACGCCGGAGTCGGGGCAGCGATGGGAGTCGTTCATGACCAGCCGCACGTCCTCAGGCTTGACGCACAGCTCCTCCAGCGCCTTCACCGTGGTGGTCAGCGTACCGATGTCGGCGCCCTGGCCCATCTCCTCCCAGGTGTTGTAGACCGCGATCTTCCCGTCGGGCAGCAGCTCCAGGTCGTTCTCCGCCTTGTCCCACATGCCCAGGGTGCACAGGAAGCCGCCCATGCCGATGCCCACGCCCATGTGGCGGCCCTCGGCGCGGCCCTTCTCGGCCTCCGCCTTGAACTCGTCGTAGTGGGGCTTGAGCATCTCCATCAGCTTCTTGTAGCTGTACAGCTTATAGGGCCGGCTGTTCAGGTTGGTCTCGCCGGGCTTGGCCAGGTTCTGATAGCGGAACTCCCAGGGATCCATGCCGACCTTCTCCGCCATCATGTCCATCAGCGCCTCGGTGGTGGTATAGATCTGGGGGGCGCCGAAGCCGCGGTAGGCCGCGTTGAAGGCGTGGTTGGACACGCCGCCCCGGGCCAGCGCCTTGACGTTGGGCACATTGTAGCCGTGGAAGCCCACCGAGATCATGTTGTTGAAGATCTTGCTGGCCATGCCGGCGTAGGCGCCGTGGTCCAGGCCCAGGTCGTACTCCGCGGCGATGATCTTGCCCTTCTCATCGCAGGCCAGCCGGCCGTTGGTATAGGTGGCCGACCGCTTGCCGGTCATATGCAGGTACTCCTCATAGCTCAGGGAGAGGGTGACGGGGATGCCCAGGTTCTGCACCGCGGTGGCGGTGATGGCGTAGGTGTTGGCGGTGACGCTGTAGCCAAAGGAGCCGCCCACCGGGTTGTCGATCAGGCGGAACTTCTCCATGGGGATGCCGCAGGCCTGGGCCACCGACTCCCGGCCCTCGCCCACCGCCTGCGCCTTACACTGGACCACCACGTTGCCCTCGGTGTCGTAATAGCCCTGGCAGATGTCCGACTCGATGGACAGGTGGGGCTCGTGCTGGGAGTGGAAGCTGCCCTCCACCACATAGGGGGCGTCGTCGAACAGCTCGTCCGGATCCTGGCCCTTCAGCACGGGGGCGCGCAGATAGGAGTTGGGGCAGGTCTCATGCATCTGGATGGCGTTGGGCATGACGGCCTCCGGGAAGGTGAAGTAGGTGGGGAGGACCTCCAGCTTCTGCTTCACCGCGGCGGCGGCGGCCCGGGCGTGCTCCTTGGTGTCGGCGGCCACCAGGGCCACCACGTCGCCCTTGCGGCAGACCTTCTTGCCCGCGATGACGGGGAAGGGAGGCGTGCCGGTGCCCGTCCAGCGGGGGATGACGGGGGGCATGTCGATGTTGTTGTTGCCCTTCACGTCGGCGGCGGTCATGATCTTGATGACGCCGGGCATCTTCTCGGCCTCAGAGGTGTCGATCTCGATGATGTTGGCGTGGGGCTCGGCCGCCAGGGTGACGGCCAGGTGGGCCATCCCCTCCGGCATCTTCAGGGCGATGTCGTCGCCGTAGTCCGCCAGGCCGCAGGCCCGGGCCACGGCGCCGGGACGGGGATGGCTGGAGCCGTAGATGTCCTTCTCCCCCGCGAAGTCATAGGTGATGGAGGAGATGTCCGCCTCGCCCCGCATGACCTTGGCGGCGGCCATCACGGCGTCCACGATGGGCTTATAGCCGGTGCAGCGGCAGATGTTGTGGTTCTTCTGGAACCAGTCCCGGACGTCCTCGCGGGTGGGGTCGGGGTTCTTCTGCAGCAGCGCGTAGGAGGATACGATGAAGCCGGGGGTGCAGAAGCCGCACTGGATGCCGCCCAGGGTGACGAAGGCCTGCTGGATGGGGTGCAGGTGCTGGGGCGTGCCGATGCCCTCCACCGTGATGACCTCACTGTATTCCGGCACGTTGCTCATTTTCTTGACGCAGGAACGGCACAGCTCGCCGTTCAGGATGACCGTGCACGCGCCGCACACGCCGATGCCGCAACCGACTTTCGTGCCCGTCAGCCCCAGCCGGCGGATCACGGTGGCCAGGGTGTCCCGCTTGGGGTCGCACACCACCGGGCGGTCGACGCCGTTGATGGTCAGGTGGAGCCGCTCATAGCCCCTGATCTCTGTGGTATCGCTCATAATGATCTCCTTCTTTCTTTGTGCATTTGGTCGCCAGGATGCCTCATCCCGTACTCTTTCAAACCGGTCCTCTGTTCGCGATATCGCCCTCCGTTCGCCTGGATTGGCGGCTGTTCCGATCAGGTGCCCGCCCCGCGGTCTTCCGCGTAGGCCAGGAGCCGCCGGTAGTCATCCACGGTATCCGCGTCCAGCAGGATACCGGGGTCATCAACAGGGATCTTCGTCCGGGGGGCCGCCCGCCGCAGCGCGCCGGCCAGCCCGCCCTCTCCGGAGTCGGCCAGCACCGGCCCGAACGCCTCTGAGGCGATCAGCACCGGGTGGCCCTCCGTTCCGCCGCAGGTGGGGACGCGGACCGTCCCCTCCCCCGCCAGCAGCGCCGCCACCGTCTCGGGGCGGTACAGGCACACGTCGCCCGGCGAGAACACGACCTGGTCGCATCGGGGGGCCAGCCAGGCCAGCCCCAGTCTCACCGAGTCGAACATCTGACTGGTGGAAAAATCAGCGTTGTGGATACAGTGTACCGGAAGGTCGCCCAGGGAGGCCTCCAGGAGCTCCCGGTCCCGCCCGGTCACCACGGCCACCGGGCCGCAGCCGCACCGCAGCAGCGTGGTCAGCCCCCGGCGCAGGAGGGTGTCCCCTCCCACGGGCAGCATGGGCTTGAACGCCCCCATCCGGGACGACAGCCCCGCCGCGACCACCAGGCCGCCCGTTCTCATGGCGCTCCCCCCTTCCGGGGCCGCCTCTGCGCGGCCCGCTGTGCGGTCTATCTGGCCAGTCCCCGCGCCGACCGGCGCAGGACGTAGCGCTTCAGCGCCTGCCCTCCCGGAGAGAGGGCGTGGCCCCGGCGCTTGAACATGTGGATGCTCCAGGCCAGCTCCGGCTCCTCGAAGGGGACCGCCGTCACCTCCGGGTCGTGGAAGGCCTCTGCCACCGACCGGATCGTGATGCCCGCCCCCAGCCCCTGGGCCACCATCCGCAGGATGGCCGACGCCTCTGAGGCGGCGAAGGTGAGCTCCGGCTCGAAGCCCCGGGCCGTGCAGACCCGGCGCAGGTTCTGGGTGGACTTGAACTTGTCGCTCATGGCCATCACCGGCAGGTCCCGCAGCACCTCCGCCGTGACGCTCTGCCGCGCCGCCAGGGGGTGGTCCCGGCGCACCAGCAGGCAGCTGTCCACCGTCACCAGCGGCCAGCTCTCGAATATGTCCTCATCAAAGGGGCTGACCCCGAAGCCGATCTCATAGCGCCCCTGCCGCACCGCGCTGTCGCAGTCCACGTCGCTGAACTCGTCGGCCAGGACGGCGTAGCGGGGACAGCTGGCCTCGAACCCCTGGAACAGGCCGCCGCCCACCTCGGGCATGGAGCCGAAGGCGCTGGCCACCCGGACGGGCAGCCGTCCCCCCGTGCCGGTGCGGTAGTGGCGCTCCAGCTCATCCATCTTGTCCGCGATGTGCCGCGCCCGGGGCAGCAGATAGCGCCCCTCCTCCGTCAGCTCCAGGCCGCCGGGGGTGCGCAGGAACAGCCGGCAGCGCAGCTCCTCCTCCAGGCGCAGCACCGACATGCTGATCCCCTGGGGCGAGATGAAGTTCTCCTTGGCCGCGGCGGCGAAGCTCCCGCAGTCGTACACCTGGATGAAGTGGCGCAGTTGTCTGATGTCCAAGTCGTGTCCCCCTCTCCGCCCCGGGCGCCCACATTTTTTTGGGGGAGCGCCCACATTCTGTTTCTTTCCTCCGCCCGCAGGCGGCGCTATAATCAAAGCTGTCCCGCCGGGAAGCGCTCCCGGCCCATCGATCACGACAGACAGGAGGCGTCCATTTTGAACGGATATCAGAAGTATTCCCATGTGTTCCAGCCGCTGAAGGTGGGGAACCTCATCCTGAAGAACCGGATCCAGTTCCCGCCCATGGTGTGCTGCCAGTCCAGCGCCTACGGCGAGGTGTCCCAGCAGTATGTGGATTTCATCCGCATGCAGGCCCGCACCGGCGCCGCGCTGGTGACCATCGGCGCCACCCCCATCGACGAGGAGACCGGCCAGGACTATTATGGCGAGCTGAACATCACCGACGACGCCATGCTGCCCGGGCTGTCCCGGATCGCCACCGCCGCCCACGACTATGGGGCCAAGATCTCGGTGGAGATGGTCCACGGCGGGCGGGGCGCCGCTCCCGAGCTGCTGAAGACCCCCTACGCGCTGGCCCCCTCCCCCTTCCCCCTGGCCGACAAGAACCGCTATGTCAAGGAGATGGATCAGAAGGAGATCGACCACATCATCTGGAAGTACGCCGACTGCGCCGGTCGTCTGGCCAAGGCGGGCTTCGACATGTGCATGATCCACGCCGCCCACGGCAACCTGCTGGGGCAGTTCATGTCCCCCCACACCAACACCCGCACCGACTGGTACGGCGGCTCCTTCGAGAACCGCATGCGCTTCCCGCTGCAGGTGCTGGAGGCCGTCCGGGCCAAGGTGGGAGACCGGATGGCCATCGAGATGCGCATCTCGGGCGACGAGATAATCCCCGAGGGGATGCACCTGGACGACGCGCTGCGCTTCCTCCCCATGGCGGAGAAGTACGTGGACCTGATCAACGTGTCCCGGGGGCTGATCGTGGACACCCGGTACAGCTTCTACACCCAGCCCCCCTACTACAATGAGTACGGCCACAACGTGAAGTATGCCGAGGCCATCAAGAAGGTGGTGCACATCCCCGTCTCGGTGGTGGGATCCATCAAGACGCTGGACTTCGCCGAGGAGATCATCGCCGGCGGGAAGGCCGACATGGTCTCCATGTGCCGCCAGCTGCTGGCCGACCCGGACACCATCAAGAAGTCCTTCGCCGGGAAGAGCGAGACCGTCCGCCCCTGCCTGCGCTGCCTCCAGGTGTGCAACAAGAACTGCGACGACGGCCGGCCCGTCCGCTGCGCCATCAATCCGCTGCTGGGCCGGGAGGGGGAGATCTCCGAGATCCGTCCCGCCCTGCGGCAGAAGAAGGTAGTGGTCGTGGGCGGCGGGTGCGCCGGCATGATGGCGGCCCAGACGCTGACCGCCCGGGGGCACCAGGTCGTCCTCTTCGAGGAGCAGGACCACCTGGGCGGCCACCTCCCCGACATCAACAGGCTGCCCTTCAAGCAGGACCTGCGGGAGTACACCGAGTGGGACATCCAGACCACCCTGGCCTGCGGCGCCGACATCCGGCTGAGCACCCGGGCCACCCCTGAGCTGGTGGCCGCCGAGGCCCCCGACGCCATCCTGGTGGCCACCGGGTCCAAGCTGTTCACCCCCGGCATCCCGGGCATCGACCTGCCCCACGTCACCGACGTGGTCTCCGCCGACTGCGGCCGGGCCGAGATCGGCCAGCGGGTGGTGGTCTGCGGCGGCGGCATGAGCGGCCTGGAGTGCGCCCTGGGCCTGGCCATGCAGGGCAAGGAGGTCACCGTGGTGGACATGGTCCCGGTGGAGTCCTTCGCCAAGGAGATCGTGAAGTTCACCCGCAACATGCTGCTGCACCTGCTGGATGAGCACCACGTCAAGCTGGTGGGGGAGCAGATGGTCCGGCGGATCACGGAGCGCGGCGTGGAGACCGAGGGCCGCGACTGGCGGACCTATGAATACCCCTGCGACACCGTGGTCACCGCCTTCGGGCTCAAGCCCAACGACGAGCTGCTGGACGCCTTCATGGGGCTGGCCGACGCCGTGTACCCCGTGGGCGACTGCTACTACGGCGAGAAGTCCATCGGCAACGCCAACCTGACCGCCTTCAACTTCTCCATGGAGGTCTGACCGGCCTCCCGTCCCGCCCGCCGTCCGGACAGGGCTCCCTCCGGAGCCCTGTCCGGGCGGCGGGCCTCTTTCTGCCCTTACTCCCCCGTGCCCTTCTCCGCCGTGAACACGTTCCTGGCCCCGGTCCGCCTGGCCCGCACGTCCACGATCTCGGCCAGGATGGAGATGGCGATGTCCCCGGGCGTCCGCCCGCCGATGGGCAGGCCCACCGGGCAGTGCACCTGCTCCAGCCGCGCCCGGGGCACCCCCTCCCGCTCCAGGGCGGCGTACTCCAGGTCCCGCTTGGTCCGGCTGCCGATCATCCCGATGTAGCAGGCCGGGGTGGTCAGCGCCCAGCGCAGGGCGTCCAGATCCCCCCGGTGGCCCCGGGTGGCGATCAGGATATAGTCATCCTCCCGCACCTGCCCGGCCGGCAGGCTGTCATACCGCTGGCACACGATGCACCGGGCGCCGGGGAAGCGCTGCTGGTTGGCGAACTCCGCCCGGTCGTCCGCCACCACCAGGTCGAACCCGGCCACCGCGGCCACCTGGGCCGCCGCCCGGCAGACGTGGCCGCCGCCGATCAGGAACAGGCGCTCCTGGGCGCCCAGCTCCTCCCGGTACAGGACCTCCCGGCCCTCCGGCGGCTCCCCCCGGCCGCAGGCCAGGCGGACCGCGCCGGCGCCGCCCTCCCGCAGCAGCCAGACCGTGATGCGCTCCCCCGCGGCCCGGGCGGCTCCGATCCGCTCCAGCACGGGCAGGTCCTCCCTACTCAGGGGGCAGACGCACACACGCGCCTGTCCGCCGCAGATCTCCCCCTGGGCCCGGGCGTCCTCCCCCGCCAGGTCGAAGGCGAGGATCTCCGCCCGCCCCTCCCGGAGCAGCTGGGCGCCCCGGCGCATCACCGCGTACTCCATGGGGCCGCCGCCGATGGTCTCCACGATGGTCCCGTCGCCGCAGATCAGCATCCCGGCCCCCTCGTCCCGGGGGGTAGACCCCTCGCTGGACAGGAGGACGGCCAGGGCCACCCTCTGCCCCTGTCTCAGCAGCTGGGCCGCCGACTCATAGATGTTCTTCATGGGCACCTCCCATCCGGTCCGTCTCATCCTGTCCCGCCCGCCGTGCCCGCTGCACCGCGGCCAGGACCCTCTTCGCCTGACGGTAGCGGGCCCGGGCGCAGGGGAGCCTTTCCGGCGGGCAGTCCGCAAAGAACCGCTCCTCCAGGGTGACCCGCCGCGTCCCCCGCACCAGCTTATCCGCCAAAAAGACGACGCTCTTCTCCGAGACCGCCGCCTCCCCCTCGGGCAGCTGCATGTGGTCGGCCACCAGGGCGGCCATCTCCCCGTAGCCCCGCTCCAGGAGCCACCGGGCGCCCGCCAGCGCGTGCTTTGGCCGGTCCCGGGCGATGTCGTGGAGCATGGCGCCGGCCCAGACCGCGTCGGCCCGGAGCGGCCTTCCGTCCGCCGCCAGCCCGCGGCACAGCTCTGCCGCCAGCTCTGCCACCGCCTCACAGTGGGCGGCGGCCCGCTCCGGCGTGCCGCACTCCGCCAGCAGCGCCCGGCACCGGTCCCCGTCCGGGACCTGGTCCGGCAGCTCCTCCGGCGGGGCCGACGGGCCCAGCAGGGCCGGCTCCGTCCGGTCGGGCAGCAGCAGCATCAGGATCCCGCCATACCTCAGCTCCAGCTCCAGCGCCCGCTCTCCCGGCATCCCGGTGAGGGCGGACGCCAGCATCCGGCCCGTTCCGCTGTGGCCGAACACGGCCAGGCTCCCCGGGGGGAGCTCCGCCCGGATCCGGGCGAAGGCCTCCGCCGCCCGGGCGCGGCACTTTGCCAGGCTCTCGCCCCCGGGCGGAGGCGTGCCCAGCGGGTCCAGCCCCCGGAGGCGGTGCTCCTCCGGCCACCTGCGCCGGATGTCCGAAAAGGGGAGCCCGTCCCAGGCCCCGGTGTCCACCTCTGCGAAGCCGGAGCAGGCCACGGCGTCCGGGCATCCCGCCAGCTCCGCCGTGCGGACGCACCGCGCCAGGGGGCTGGTGAAGCAGTGCAGCACCGGGATCTGCGCGAAGAACCGCCTCAGCGCGCTTCCCTGGGCCTCCCCCTCCGGGGAAAGGGGAAGGTCCAGCCGCCCCAGGCACCGGGGGACGCCGTCCGGCAGCGCCGGGCGCCCGTGCCGGACCAGATAGACTGCCCGCATCCGATCCGGCTCCTTTCCTGCGGCGGTGCCCCTGCGCCCAAAGCGGGGCGCAGGGGCCGGTCGGTCTCTGCTTCTGAATACGCAAAATGGGCATGACCGCAGCGCGGCTATGCCTATTTTGCGTCTCTGTGTTTATTTTCCGTATCCCGGGAGCTTCTCGCCCGACCCGGCCTCCACCGGGATCCCGTAGCGCTCCCGCAGCTCGTCCCGCAGGCGCAGGAGGTTGACCTCCCACACCGAGCGCTCCGGCGCCTCGTAGTCCCCCATGGGGTAGGGCTGGTTCAGGGTGGCGTACTTCTCCGTCCCCATCTTCCGGTAGGGCAGCAGCTGGTACTGGATCACGCTGTCGCCCAGGCTCTTGACGAACTCGCCGATGGCGAACATGTTCTCATCGTCGTCGTTCCACCCGGGCACCACCGGGGTCCGGATGACCATGGGGATCCCCGTCTCGGCCACGTGCCGGATGTTCTTGAGGATCAGCTCGTTGCCCACCCCGGTGACCTCCTTGTGGCGGGCCGAGTCGGCATACTTCACGTCGGTGATGAAGATGTCCGTGTGGGGCAGCACCGCGTCCACATGCTCCGTGGGGATGTGGAGGGCGCTCTCCACGCAGGTGTGGATGTTCTCCCTGTGGCAGGCCTCCAGCAGCATGGCCGCGAACTCCCACTGGACCAGGACCTCGCCGCCCGAGAGGGTGACGCCGCCGCCGGTGCGCTCGTAGAAGTCCCGGTCGCTTCGCAGGATCTTCAGGATCTCGGGGATGGTCATCTTCTTTCCCCAGACCATGATCGCCCCGCCGGGGCAGCTCTCGGTGCACTTCAGGCAGTCGGCGCACTGCTTCTCCATGTCCACCGCGGTGAGGATCCCGTCCCCGTCGAAGCGTATCGGGCTGCCCCCGAGGGGGCAGTCCTTTACGCAGTAGTTGCATTTATCCTGGCCCAGGCACTTGGAGGGGTACACGCCGATCTGGGGCCCCACGTGGATGCCCTCCGGGTTGCTGCACCACGGGCAGCGGAGGGGGCACCCCTTGAAAAACAGCTCGGTGCGGATGCCCGGCCCGTCATGGATGGTGTAGCCCTGGATGTTGTAGATGAGACCGCAGGGTTCGCCTTTTTCGTTGTGGTACAGCATGGTCGATGCTCCCTTCCGTGTGGGCCCTCCCGATCAGTCGAAGGACAGGCTGGTGCGGCCGATGATGTCGTCCTGCAGGTCCTTGTTCAGCTCCACGAAGTAGGCGGAGTAGCCCGCCACGCGGACCAGCAGGTCCCGGTAGTCCTCCGGATGCTTCTGGGCGGCGATCAGGGTCTCCTGGCTGGTGACCGAGAACTGGCTGTGCATGCCCTTGCGGTGGACGTACTCGTCCATGAGGGCGATGAAGTTGTCCCGGCCGGTCTTGCCCGCCAGGGCGGAGGGGGAGAACTTCCAGTTCAGCAGGGTGCCGTTGGTGGCCCGGGCGTGGTCCATCTTGGTGACCGACTTGCAGATGGCGGTGGGGCCCTTGATGTCGTGGCTGCAGCAGTGGGTGTGCACGGCGCCCATGCAGTCGGAGACGGGCTCGAAGGCGGTGCGGCCCTCGATGGAGGCCCACTGCTTCACCCCGTGGGCCACGTTGACGGTGACGGAGTAGCAGCCCGGCTGGAAGAAGCCGCCGTGGGCGTTGGGCCGGCGCTCGATGTGCTTGCAGTAGGTGTCCATGGCGAACTTGGTCAGGTCGTCGGCGTAGTCGTCGTCGTTGCCGTAGTGGTGGACCTTGTCGCTGTTGACCAGGGCGTACAGAGGCTCATGGCCCACCCAGTTGTCCTCAGCGGCCTGGATCAGCTCGGCGCCGGTGACCTTCTTCTCCTCGAAGACCAGCTGCTTGATGGTGGACAGGCCGTCGCCGGTGGTGCCGATGCCGATGCCCTGCGGGCCAATGAAGTTGTACTTGGTGCCGCCCTTGGTGACGTCCACGCCCTTCTCCACGCAGCCGTACATGACGGTGGACAGGTAGGGCAGGGGGCGCACGTTCTGGTGGGCGATGTCCACCGCGTTCAGGACGGAGACCATCTGGTCGCACCAGTACTTCATCTGCTTGTCATAGCTCTCCAGCACCTGGTCGAAGGAGGTCATGGTACGCAGGTCGCCGGTCTGGGGGCCCAGGCGTCTGCCCAGGGCGCCGCACTTGCTCCAGCGGGGGCACTCGGCGTTGCAGTGGAAGCAGCGGCCGTTGTTGATGGCCAGCTCCAGCACCTTGGCCATGTTCATGTGGCCGGCGTCGTGCCAGCCGTAGGTCTTGCCGGAGACGTCGGGCTCCACGCAGCCCACCACCTGATAGTCCCGGGCCTCCTCCAGGGGGATGTCAGAGGACATCATGGAGGGGATGGTGACGTCGTCGTTGAAGATCTTGGGCTCGCCGGTACCCAGGCGGATGACGTTGGCCGTCTTCACCTTCAGCTCCCAGGGGGTGTCGCTGTGCAGGCGCACCGCCAGCCAGGGGTTGGGCACCCGGACATGGGCGTTGGCGTCCAGGCACATGAAGGTCAGCTCGTTGGTGCCGTCCCGGCCGTCGGGCTTCAGGCCGCCCAGGGTCAGAGCCGGGCCGCCGATGCCGCCGTTGCCGAAGGTCTTGATCAGGATATGGTCGCGCAGCTTGTTCAGATCCCAGATCTTGATGTAGAAGTTCTCGATGAGCTCCTGCATCTTCTCCCGGGTGGACACGCCGGTCTCGATGTCGTGCTTGTAGTAGGGGTACATGTACTGGTCGAAGCGGCCGTAGGAGATGGAGTGGCCGTTGCACTCGATCAGGATGATGCAGTTGGCCAGGTGGACCAGCTGGATGGCCTCCCAGAAGGTGCGGGGCGGGTTCTCCGCGACCCAGGCGCAGTTGGCGGCCATCTGCTCCAGCTCGCCCTTCCGGACGGGGTCGGCCGTCTCGGCGGCCTTGGCGGCGAGCAGCTCGGCATAGCGCTGGATGTGGCGGATGGCGCCGGCGTTGGCGATCTTGGCGGCCCGCAGGAAGTCATGCCGCTCCAGGTCCTTGGGGTCGGACAGGTCCAGCTTGGCCAGGTTCTCCTCGATCTCCTTGCGGATGCCGCCGAAGCCCATGCCCAGCAGCCGGTCGTAATCCAGGCCCAAGTGGCCGGCGCCGCAGTGGATGTAGGCGTCGGCGAAGAAGACGCCCTTGCCCGCGTGGGAGCCCTTCAGCTGCTCCTCGGTGAGCAGGGAGTTGGCGTAGTCCTCCACGCAGCGGTTCTTCCAGAAGTCCTCCAGGGCCTCCAGGCGGCGCTGGGTCTCGGGGGTGTAGGAGAAGTAGTCGTGGGTGCGCTGCTCGCTGTAGTCCATCAGGCCGTCGCGCATCTCGTTGCAGACCCAGTTCAGGCCGAACTCGGGGTGGACGGGAGCGCCCTTCTTGTCGCAGCCCAGGCCGCCCACGATCAGCTCGTCATCGTAGATGTACAGCGGGGTGTTCTCCAGCACGTTGGCGATACCGTAGGCGCACTTGACCTCCTGGGACTCGCCGGGGTGGGCCTTGTAGGCCTCGGTCACCAGCTCGGCCCGCTCGGGGGAGACGAAGCCGTTGGTGGTGCGGGCGGTGACCTTCAGGATGTTGTTGATGCGGGGGAAGGGGGAGGGCTCGGGGGTGTTGCCCGACAGGCCCACGCCCCACTCCTTGTCATAGGGCTCGATGGCCAGCGGCGTGACATCGACCTCGTCGGCGTGGGCGTAAACGTCTTTATTCTTCAGGTTCTCAGCATTGGTCAAAGTCTTCATAGAACGATTCCTCCCAGCTTGATCTATTTGGGCGCACGGGCTGACCCATGCGCGGTCTTCCTTGCATCTGTATTATCGCGCAGACCGCCGCCAAAAGGAAGAAACGAGCGCTCCCGCTGCATCACAAATAGTTACACCTTATCTCCCTGTTTCCCTTGGTATCCCGGGCTCTTTGCTTCAAGGGCTCCTTGTCTCCCTATCACTCCCGCTTGATTCTCCTCCGGTCCGGATGATATCATGGGGCCAGGAGCGGGACCGGACGCGCCGTTTTCTCTCTGACGCCGAAAGGAGGCCTTCTCATGGAGATCAAACAGCTGAAATATTTCGTGGAGATCTGCCGCTGCAAGAGCTTCTCCCAGGCCGCGGCCATCTGCTACATCTCCTCCCAGGGGATGAGCATGTCCATGATGCGGCTGGAGGAGGAGCTGGGCTGCCACCTCTTCATCCGCTCCCCCCGCGGGGTGGCCCTGACCCCCCAGGCGGAGTTCCTCCTCCCCAGGGCCAAGAAGATCCTGTCCATCGTGGAGGAGTGCGACGCCTATTTCCGCTCCGAGAGCGCTGACGAGACCGTGATCACCATCCCCTTCTCCCACGGCACGGTGGAGGAGTTCGCCGGGGACGTGATCGCCTCCTTCTCCGCCGAGCACCCCACCTATAAGCTCCAGATCAAGGAGCTGTCCGACCTGGACTGCGACGACGCGGTGCTCAACCAGGAGGCGGAGATGGCCCTCACGGTGGGCCCCCTGCCGGAGGGGCGCTTCGTCAGCAAGCTGCTCTTCTCGTCCAACTACGCGCTGATCGTCAACAAGGACCACCCCCTGGCCCAGCGGGAGAGCATCACCATCGACGACCTCCGGGGCCTCCCGCTGGTGGTCATGCAGGGGGGCGTACGCACCTACCCCCATCTGCGCGCCGTCTGCGCCAAGCACGGCTTCGAGCCCCAGGTGGACGCCTTCGCCGTCAACCCCCTCCTTATCTTCTATATCGCCAACGAGGCCAACCACTTCGGCGTCTCCACGGTGCACCTGCACCGGCGGCTGGGCCTGCCCACCGTCCGGGCCATCCCCATCGTGGACGACGATTTCACCTGGGACGTCTACGCGATCCGGCTGAAGAACACCACCCTCTCCCCGCCCGTGAAGCTGTTCTGGCAGGCCCTGGCCGACAAGGCGGGCGATCTGCCCGGGGGAAGTAAGAATAAGTGATGCCTCCCGTACACAGTGTGAGGGCCCATTTCGCTCCGGCTGTGGTATAGTAAAGGTGGACAAAAGGCACCCCCGGCAGGCGGCCGGTATGTGCCATACCGCATAAAGACCGCGCGATACGTGTTAAGGAGGAGATCGACTTATGGCGAAAAAAGATACCAGGCCTCTGGCCATCGAGCCCTATGACAAGGAGTGGGGCGTGGGCGTATCCGGCATGACCGAAGATCCCTCTCCCTTCCCCCGGGTCAACCGGCTGCTGAAGTGGACCAAGGAGAGGGACTCCACCGCTGATTCCCAGCGCGCTCTGATCGTCACCGAGGGCTATCAGAAGTACGCCATGTATTCCCCCGAGCTGATGTGGGCCATGATCATGCGGGACATCTTCCAGAAGGTCCGCATCAACATCTGGCCCGAGGAGCTGATCGTGGGCGAGCTGGCCGCCGAGCCCTGCAGCGCCCCAATCTACCCCGAGTTCTCCATGGAGTGGGTCTGCCGGGAGTTCCGGGACGACGTGATGGAGGGCCGGACCAACGACCGCTATGTCATCAGCGAGGACGTCAAGAAGGACATCCTGGGCATCGAGGACTTCTGGAAGAACCGCACCGTCAGCGAGGCGTGGGAGGCCTCCCTCACCGAGCAGGAGACCGCCGAGAGCCACCTGGGCAAGAGCATCAACCGCTCCGGCCTGTACGTCTACGCCGGCGTGGGCCACATCAGCGTCAACTACGAGAAGCTGTTCCGCCTGGGCTTCGGCGGCATCCGCAGGGAGGTCGAGCAGGCCATGGGCAAGCTGGACCTGGCCCTGCCCGAGGACATCAAGCGCCACGAGTTCTACGAGGCCGAGCTCATCACCCTGGAGGGCGCCTCCTCCTACATCCGCCGCTACGGCGACCTGGCCGAGAAGATGGCCGGGGAGGAGCAGGATCCCACCCGGAAGGCCGAGCTGGAGCGCATCGCCTCCAACTGCCACCAGGTGGCCGAGGGCGCGCCCCGGGACTTCTGGGAGGCCATCCAGCTCTACCACATCGCCACCAACATGATCATCATCGAGTCCAACGGCCACTCCGTGACCTACGGGCGCTTCGACAAGCTGTTCACCCCCTTCTATGAGAACGACATCAAGAACGGCACCCTGACCCGGGAGCAGATGCAGGAGCTGATCGAGCTCTTCTTCATCAAGATGCACCAGCTCCGGAAGATCCGGGACACCTACGCCATCACCTTCTCCAGCGGCACCATCATGGGCGGCACCGCCCTGGACGTGGGCGGCGTGGACGAGAACGGCAACGACATCACCAGCGACGTCAGCTACATGGTGCTGGACGCCCACGCCCACACCCGCATCCCCAACCCCTGGATGGGCGTGCGCCTCCACGAGGGCACCCCCCGGGAGTTCAAGATCAAGGTGTTCAACGTCATCCGCATCGGCACCGGCGAGCCCAAGATCTTCAACGACGCCCCCATCATCAAGTCCATGCTGGATTACGGCAAGCCCATCGAGGACGCCCGGGACTACGTGGGCATCGGCTGCGTGGAGCCCGCCGTGTGCGGCAAGACCTACGGCATGCACGACGCCGGGTCCATGAACATCGCCCTGGTCCTCCACATGGCCATCAACGGCGGGCGCTGCATCGACTGCGGCCCCACCTGTCCCCGCTGGAGCAAGTGCGGCGCCCTGGGCAAGCACCTTTCCATCGACACCGGCTCGCTGGAGACCTTCACCTCCTTCGACCAGGTGCTGGAGAGCTACGACAGGCAGATGGAGCACTGCTGCGACATCATGGTGGCCTCCATCAACAAGATGGACTTCGCCCATCAGCGGCTCAAGCCCCTGCCCTACCTGTCCCTGCTGATCGACGACTGCATCGAGAAGGGCAAGGACGTCTCCGCCGGCGGCGCCCACTACAACCACAGCGGGCCCCAGGCCGTGGGCCTGGGCACCGTGGCCGACTCCCTGGCCGCCATCAAGCAGCTGGTCTTCGACGAGAAGAAGCTCACCGGCCATGAGATGCTCCAGGCGCTGCGGGACAACTGGGTGGGCCACGAGCCCCTGTACGCCCTGGTGAACAGCCAGCACATGCACCAGTACGGCAACGACGACGACTACGCCGACGAGCTGGCCAAGTTCGCCATCGAGACCTACTGCAAGCACATCGAGCACCGGCCCACCGCCCACGGCGGCGAGTTCATGCCGGGCGTGCTGTCCGTCACCGCCAATGTCCAGCACGGCAACTGCACCCCCGCCACCCCCGACGGCCGCTATGCCGGCGAGCCCCTCTCCGACTGCATGGGCCCCGTCCACACCCAGCGGTGCAGCCACGACCACTCCGGCCCCACCGCCATCGCCAACTCCGTCACCAAGTCGGACCACTCCCGCATCGCCAACGGCATCATCCTGAACTGGAAGTTCTCCCCCTCCGCCGTGTCCGGCGAGACGGGGCGCGACAACCTCATCGCCCTGATGGACGGCTATTTCGCCAACCAGGGCATGCAGAGCCAGTTCTCCATCGTCGGCCGGGAGACCATGCTGGCCGCCCAGAAGAAGCCCGAGGACTACCGGGATCTGCTGGTGCGCATCGCCGGGTACAGCGCCTACTTCGTGGAGCTGTCGCCCGAGCTCCAGAACGACCTGATCGGCCGCACGGAGCTGAGCTTCGACTGATCTGACCCGGAGGCCGCCCCGCGGCCTCGTCCCCCTGTGGATCCCCCCGGCATCCCCGGGAGCGTTTTCTCTGCGCTCTCCCCGGCTGCCGGGGGGATCTCCCTTTCGGCGGCGGTCCGCCCGTCCGGCGCCTAAACTTTTTGTTGAATGCCCCTAAGCATTGCTGATTGGATCGCCGCCCCGCTTTTGGTATCCTAATGTTATGCCCATCACCCCGCCGGGCCCAATTTTATTTTGGAGGTCATCGACATGCACGAGAAATATCCCCACCTCTTCCAACCTCTGAAAGTGGGCAACGTGGTGCTGAAAAACCGCATCATGACGCCCCCCATGTCCCCCCAGAACCACCCCTCCGACCATTTCATCGGCCCCAACAACACCGCCTTCTATGAGCTGCGCGCCAAGGGCGGTTTCGCCAATATCACGGTGGGCGACGTGATCGTGGACACTGTCCACGGCAAGGCCCACTCCTTCCAGGTCCACGGCGACGACCCCGGCATCGCCCCCTCCTTCGCCCGGACCGCCCGGGCCATCAAGCGCCACGACTGCGTCCCCTGCATGGAGCTGTCCCACGCGGGCAAGTACGGCGGCGTGCCCTGCCTGTCCAACCCCACCGCCACCGGCAAGTTCTCCTATGGCCCCTCCGACGAGGTCATGGCCAACGGCATCCAGGTCAAGGCCATGGACGAGGAGATGATGAAGCACATCGCCCAGTGCTTCGCCGACACCGCCCGCATGGCCTATGAGGCCGGCTTCGAGATGTTCATCCTCCACGGCGGCCACGGCTGGATGATCAACCAGTTCCTCTCCCCCGCCTGCAACCGCCGCACCGACCAGTACGGCGGCTCCACCGAGAACCGCTGCCGCTTCCCCATCATGATCATCCAGGCGATCCGGGCCGCCCTGCCCAAGGGGACCCCCATCGACTTCCGCATGAGCGGCGCCGAGCTCTACGAGGGCGGCTACGACATCGAGGAGGGCTGCCGCATCGCCGAGGTCCTGCAGGACTATGTGGACATGATCCACGTCTCCGCCGGCAATCACGAGGTGCTGGCCCACATCGGCCGGACCCACCCGCTGAACTTCCTGCCCCACGGCGTGAACGTCTATCTGGCCGCCGAGATCAAAAAGCATGTGACCAAGGTCCCCGTGGCCTGTGTGGGCGGCATCAACGACCCCGCCATGGCCGAGGAGATCATCGCCAGCGGGAAGGCCGACGTGGTCTGCGTGGGCCGCGCCTCCATCTGCGACCCCCAGTGGGCCAACAAGGTCCGGCAGGGCCGCGAGGACGACATCCGCAAGTGCGTCCGCTGCCTCTCCTGCCTGAACCAGGTCAAGGTCAGCCGGGCCAACTGGTGCGCCCTGAACATGGACATCGGTGAGGAGCTCAAGGCCCTCTCCGGCCCCGTCCCCACCGTGGCCCCCAAACGCGTGCTGGTGGCCGGCGGCGGCCCCGGCGGCATGAACGCCGCGCTGGCCGCCGCGGAGCGCGGCCACGACGTGATCCTCTGCGAGGCCACCGGTGAGCTGGGCGGCCAGATCCTGTGCGAGAAGTACATCGGCTTCAAGGACGACTTCTACGACTACTCCCAGTGGCTCGTCCGCCAGCTGAAGAAGAAGGACAACGTGGAGATCCGCCTGAACACCACCGTCACCCCCGAGCTGGTGAGGGAGATCGCCCCTGACGCCCTGGTGTGCGCCATCGGCGCCAGGGCCGTGACCCCGCCCATCCCCGGCATCGACCGGCCCGAGGTCATCTATCCCCAGGACCTCAAGCGCGGCGAGGACATGGTGGGCCAGCGGGTGGTCATCATCGGCGGCGGCCTGGCCGGCTGCGACACCGCCGTGGACTTCCACCGGAAGGGCAAGGACGTCACCATCGTGGAGATGAAGGACGCCCTGGCCGCCGACGCCGAGATGTTCTACCGCGTGGGCCTGATGCTGGAGCTGGACAAGGGCGTCAAGTCCTACTGCGGCGCCACCGTCAAGGCCATCACCGACGCCGGGGTGGAGCTCACCGACAAGGACGGAAACACCGTCGTCCTCCCCGCCGACACGGTCCTGGTGGCCGCCGGCCTGAAGAGCCTGGAGGAGGAGAGCCTGGCCATCGTGGACGCCTGCGACCGCTCCTGGCGGGTGGGCGACTGCGTCCGCCCCGGTCTGGTCCGCAACGCCGTCCAGGGCGGGCACTACGCCGGCATGGACATCTGATCTCCGCCCCCCACAGTTCCCCCGGCCCAGGGAAGGCTCCTGGGCCGGGGGGCTTTTCCTCCAGCGCGCCCGGTCCCCCGATCCGGAGGGGCCGGGCGCTCCTGTTTTTTCGTCAAATTTTACGCGTTTTTTCTTGCATTCTTTGGGCAAAATGGTATAATATATCTATATTCTGCGCCGCTTCCCGCCTCCGGCGGACGGCGACACAAGGAGGTCACCCTCTACTATGGCCAAAAAATACGTCTACCTGTTCTCCGAGGGGAACGGATCCATGCGCGAGCTGCTGGGCGGCAAGGGCGCCAACCTGGCCGAGATGACCAACCTGGGCATGCCCGTGCCCCAGGGCTTCACCGTCACCACCGAGGCCTGCACCCGCTATTACACCGACGGGCGGCAGATCGCCCCCGAGATCCGGGAGCAGATCTACGAGTACCTGGGCAAGATGGAGGAGATCTGCGGCAAGAAGTTCGCCGACCCCGCCAACCCCCTGCTGGTGTCGGTGCGCTCGGGGGCCCGGGCCTCCATGCCCGGCATGATGGACACCATCCTGAACCTCGGCCTCAACGACACGGTGGTGGAGGGCCTGGCCCAGTTCACCGGTGACCCCCGCTTCGCCTACGACTCCTACCGCCGGTTCATCCAGATGTTCTCCGACGTGGTGATGGAGCTGTCCAAGAAGCGCTTTGAGGAGATCATCGACGAGGTGAAGGCCCAGAAGGGCGTGAAGAACGACATCGACCTGGACACCGGCGACATGAAGGAGCTGGTGGAGCGGTTCAAGGCGTTCTATAAAAAGGAGAAGGGGGAGGACTTCCCCCAGGACCCCAGGGCGCAGCTCATGGCGGCGGTGCAGGCGGTGTTCCGCTCCTGGGACAACCCCCGGGCCAACGTGTACCGCCGGATGAACGAGATCCCCTATGAGTGGGGCACCGCCGTCAACGTCCAGGCCATGGTCTTCGGCAACGCCGGGAACGACTCGGGCACCGGCGTGGCCTTCACCCGCGACCCCGCCACCGGCGAGAAGGCCCTGTTCGGCGAGTATCTGATCAACGCCCAGGGCGAGGACGTGGTGGCCGGCGTGCGCACCCCCTCCCCCATCAGCAGGCTCCACGAGGAGATGCCGGCGCTGTACGACCAGTTCGCCGCCATCGCCGACCGGCTGGAGAAGCACTACAAGGACATGCAGGACATGGAGTTCACCATCGAGCACGGCAAGCTCTACATGCTCCAGACCCGCAACGGCAAGCGCACCGCCGCCGCCGCCCTGAAGATCGCGGTGGACCTGGTGGCCGAGGGGATGATCGACCAGGAGGAGGCCGTCCTCCGGGTGGACCCCAAGCAGCTGGACGCCCTGCTCCACCCCCAGTTCGACCCCAAGGCCCTGAAGGAGGCCGAGCCCATCGGCAAGGGGCTGGCCGCCTCCCCCGGCGCCGCCTGCGGCCGGGTGGTCTTCACCGCCGAGGACGCCAAGGAGTGGCACGACCGGGGGGACAAGGTGATCCTGGTCCGGCTGGAGACCTCCCCCGAGGACATCGAGGGGATGCAGGTGGCCCAGGGCATCCTCACCGTCCGGGGCGGCATGACCTCCCACGCCGCCGTGGTGGCCCGGGGCATGGGCACCTGCTGCGTGTCGGGCTGCGGAGAGATCGTGGTGGACTATGACGCCAAGACCTTCACCCTGGCCGGCAGGACCTATCACGAGGGCGACTGGATCAGCCTGGACGGCTCCACCGGCAGCATCTACGGCGAGGCCCTCCCCACCGTCCCCGCCGACCCGGGCTCGGGCGACTTCGGCCGGTTCATGGGCTGGGCGGACCAGTTCCGCCGGATGGAGGTCTACACCAACGCCGACACCCCCCGGGACGCACGCCAGGGCCGCTCCTTCGGGGCTCAGGGCATCGGCCTGTGCCGCACCGAGCACATGTTCTTCGACGGGGAGCGCATCAAGGCCATGCGGGAGATGATCGTCTCCGAGACCACCGAGGCGCGCCGCCGGGCGCTGGCCAAACTGCTCCCCTATCAGCAGGGGGACTTCGAGGGCATCTATGAGGCCATGGAGGGCTACCCGGTGGTCATCCGCTTCCTGGACCCGCCCCTCCACGAGTTCCTGCCCACCAAGGAGGAGGACATCCGGGATCTGGCCGCCGACATGGGGGTGACGGTGGAGAAGCTCCACGCCGTCATCGACTCCCTCCACGAGTTCAACCCCATGATGGGCCACCGGGGCTGCCGTCTGGCCGTCTCCTTCCCCGAGATCGCCGAGATGCAGACCACCGCCGTCATCAACGCCGCCATCGCCGTCCAGAAGCGGCACCCGGACTGGACCATGGTCCCCGAGATCATGATCCCCCTGGTGGGCGAGGTGAAGGAGCTGAAGTTCGTCAAGGACGTGGTCACCTCCACCGCCGACCGGCTGCTGAAGGAGGCCGGCGTGGACATGAAGTATGAGGTGGGCACCATGATCGAGATCCCCCGGGCCGCCCTCACCGCCGACGAGATCGCCCGGGAGGCCGACTTCTTCTCCTTCGGCACCAACGACCTGACCCAGATGACCTTCGGCTTCTCCCGGGACGACGCCGGGAAGTTCCTGAGCTACTACTACGACCAGAAGATCTACGAGTCCGACCCCTTCCAGCACCTGGACCAGAAGGGGGTGGGCAAGCTGGTGGAGATGGCCGTGAAGCTGGGCAGGGGGGCCAACCCCGCCCTGCACCTCGGCATCTGCGGCGAGCACGGCGGCGACCCCACCAGCGTGGAGTTCTGCCACCGGACCGGGCTGGACTACGTGTCCTGCTCCCCCTTCCGGGTGCCCATCGCCCGGCTGGCCGCCGCCCAGGCCGCCATCAAGGAGCGCCGGGGCTGACAGACCGCCCGCAGCGCCGCAAAGGGCAAAAACCGCCGCCCCGGCTCCTCTGAGCCGGGGCGGCGGTCCTGTTTGCCGCGAAATGTCTTTGCCGGTCAGCCAACGGGCTTCTGGCCGAAGGTGACGAACAGGGCGCCGCCATAGGAATCCTCCAGCCGCACCGAGATGGCGGCCCCCTCCAGCTCATGCCAGTAGGCGGCGCAGCCGTCCACCCCCTCGGCGCCGAACTGCGCCGCCGACAGGGGGGCGGTGAGGTCCTCCGGGGCGCTGCCGTCGTCAAAGCTCAGGACATAGGTGGTGGGCTCCCCGTACAGCCCGGTGAGATAGGCCGTCACCTGGTTGAAGTCCGCCGCGGCCTGTTCCATCCAGTCCTCCTGGCTGCTGTAGCCCTGGCGGACATACTCCCCGATCCGGAGCGTGGGCTCCCCGCCCTCCTGGCCCCGCTGGAAGGAGTAGTAGGCCATCATGTTCAGCCCGGCGAACCGGGCGTTCCCGTTCATGATGCTCACCACCGGCATCTCGGGCAGATCGGCCAGCAGCTGGGGCGGCAGGGCATAGCCCCAGGGCAGCCCCTCAAAGCCGGTGAGGGCCCGGGTCTGCTCGTCCAGGGTCACGTCGCTGAAGTCGTACTCCACCGGCTCCGCCGGAGCGGGGGACTCCGGGGCCGGGGACTCCTGGGCGCCGGTCTCCTCCGGCGGAGCGCCCGTGTTCTCCCCCTCTCCCTCCGCCGGCCCGCAGCCGGCGCACAGGAGCAGGAGGGCCAGAAAGAGCGCCGTCAGCGCCCCGCGCCCGATGGTCCTCGTTCTCATGCTGTCACGCCTCCTCTCTTTTCTGTTCCCGGGCCATGCGGCCCGTCTCCTTTTCTTTCTATATGTTACCATATCCCGTGTCCGAAATCAACTATTTGTATAAATTTGTTTTGTCTTTTTGCGAAGTTTTTGTTTATTTATACTATCGAGCCCGCCTCTCACGACGGTCCGCTCCCTTACGAGCCCGCCGCCCCGGCTCGTCTGAGCCGGGGCGGCGTCTGCTTTCCTCATCCCTTTTTCTCCGTCCGCTCCCCGTCCCCCTTCACGGTGGCCAGGTCGGCCAGGGTGTGGTCCTTCTGGTTGGGGCGGCGGGCGATGAGCCGGGCGATCTGGCCCTGGGCCCGCTCCACCTCCTCGCGGAAGGCCCGGGCGGACACCCGCAGGGCCCCGTGGCCCAGGATGATGAGCTGCTCCAGATAGTCCGACGTGGCCACCCGCACCCGGTGGCGCCGGCTCAGGTCCAGGGTGGCCTTTTCGATGTAGTTGTCCGCCGTCTCGGCCTCCCGGGTGTAGACCACGTAGAGGTCGTGATAGCGCTCCACCGAGCCGGGGCTGCCCTTCACCTTATAGGCGTCGAAGACCAGGATGGTGCGGCACTTCCGGAAGCCCTGGTAGTTGCTGAGGATGTCCATGAGGGCCTGCCGGGCGGCGGAGACGTCCTCCCGGGCCAGCGCCTTCAGCTCGTCCCAGGCGAAGATGATGTTGTACCCGTCCACCAGCAGGTACTCGGGCCCCTCCTCCCGGTCCTTGATGTCGTACCGGTCGCTGAGCTCGGTGCGGGCGGGCTTCTTCTGGGGGCGGAAGTCCCGGGGGGCCACCTTGCCGTAGGTGCGCTCGTAGATGGCCAGGAGCTCCTCATCGTCGGCCGCCGGGCCGGTCCGCCGGGGCTGGGGCATCCGGGGGGCGGCGGGCGCCTCCTCCCGGGGGGAGAGGTCCAGCCCGCTGTCCGCGTGGGCCAGCTCCCGCACCCGGTCCCAGGGCACCGTCACCCCCGCCCCGTGCTGGCAGAACACCGAGCCGGCGGGGTTGTCCGGGTCCCGCTCCGGGTCGTAGCCGATGGCGGACACCGCCTCCTCCTGCCGCTGGCAGGGGCGGTACCCCCCCGGCAGGCAGGTCACCCGGCCCTGCCCCCGGGTGTAGGCGGCCACCTGGGTCTGATAGTCGCCGAAAGCGGACACCGGGGCCGCCCCGGTGAGGACCGCCGTGTCCCCCCGGCGCTCGGGCTCCCCCGCCTCGCCCCCCATGCGCTGCAGGTCGGCGATGGCCCGGCCCAGGTGCTCGGGGGGCAGCTCCAGCTCCACCTCGTACCAGGGCTCCAGCAGGACGCTCTCCGCCTGCATCAGCCCCTGCCGCACCGCCCGGTAGGTGGCCTGCCGGAAGTCGCCCCCCTCGGTGTGCTTCTGGTGGGCCCGGCCGGCGATGAGGGTGGCCCGCACGTCGGTGAGAGGGGCCCCGGTGAGGACGCCGGGGTGGGGCCGCTCCAGCAGGTGGGTGAGCACCAGCCGCTGCCAGTTCAGCTCCAGCCGGTCGGTAGGGCAGCGGCTGGCCGCCCGGAACCCGCTGCCCCGGGGCAGGGGCTCCAGCAGCAGGTGGACCTCGGCGTAGTGCCGCAGGGGCTCGTAATGGCCGATGCCGATGACCGGGGCGGCGATGGTCTCCCGGTAGACGATGCCCTCCTTCCCGAAGGACACCTCCCACCCGAAGCGCCGGGCGATCTGCTTTTTCAGGATCTCCAGCTGCACCTGCCCCATGAGCTGGACGTGGATCTCCCGGAGCTGCTCCCGCCAGAGGACGCGCAGCTGGGGGTCCTCCTCCTCCAGCTGCCGCAGCCTGGGCAGGGCGGCCACCGGGTCGCAGCCGTCGGGGAGCAGCAGCTGATAGGTGAGCACCGGCTCCAGCACCAGGGGCGGGGCGTCCCCCTCCGCCCCCAGGCCCTGGCCGGGCCGGGTATGGGTCAGGCCGGTGACGGCGCACACCGTCCCCGCCGGGGCCTCCTCCAGCGCCCGGAACTTCGCCCCGGAGTAGAGGCGCAGCTGGTCCGCCTTCTCCTCCCAGCGCCCCTCCCCGTCGGGGCCCGAGAGGGCGTCCTTCACCCGCAGGGTCCCGCCGGTGACCTTCAGCCAGGTGAGCCGGACCCCCTGGCCGTCCCGGCTGACCTTGAACACCCGGGCGGCGAACTGCGGCGGGTAGTCCGGCGTCCGGGCGAACCTGTCCAGCCCGTCCAGCAGCTCCCGGACCCCGTCCAGCTTCAGGGCGGAGCCGAACCAGCAGGGGAACACCTTTCTCTCCCCGATGAGGGCGGCCAGGGCGCCGTCGGACAGCCTCCCCTCGGCCAGGTAGGTCTCCAGCGCCCCCTCGTCGCACAGGGCGGCGGCCTCGTCCCGCTCCGGGGCCGGGGCGGTGAAGTCCACGCAGCCCCCGTCCAGCCGGTCCCGCAGCTGCTCCAGCAGGGCGGCCCGGTCGGCGCCGGGCTGGTCCATCTTGTTCACGAAGAGGAAGACGGGCACCCGGTGCCGCTCCAGCAGCCGCCACAGGGTGCGGGTGTGGCCCTGGACCCCGTCGGCCCCGCTGATGACCAGCACGGCGCAGTCCAGCACCCCCAGCGCCCGCTCGGCCTCGGCGGCGAAGTCGGCGTGGCCCGGGGTGTCCAGCAGGGTGACCTCCCGCCCCCCGAGGGGGAAGACCGCCTGCTTGGAGAAGATGGTGATGCCCCGCTCCCGCTCCTGCTCGTCGGTGTCCAGAAAGGCGTCCCGGTGGTCCACCCGCCCGAGGGTGCGGATGGCCCCGGTGAGGTAGAGCATCCCCTCGGACAGGGTGGTCTTCCCCGCGTCCACGTGGGCCAGGATGCCCACCGTCAGCCGTTCCATCTCCTCCGCCTCCTTCCGTTCGGTGTTTCGTCTGATTATACCACCTTCTCCCCCCGGTGAAAAGCCCCGGCGGGGCTTTGACTTTTCCCGGCCGCGCTGGTATGATACAGGCAAGGAGGTGGTCTCTGTCATGGACCCCAAAAGAGAACGTGAGATGCCTGTGATCAACTGGCGGGCGCTGCAGAGCCTGGCCGCCCCGGCCCGGCCCGCGCCCCCCGCCCCCGGCGTGGGCGCCCGGGAGAACATCTGGGACCGCAGCGCCGACATGTACCGGGAGATGGCCGCCATGGAGCGGGCCTTCACCCTGCCCCAGCTGGACGTCCTCCCGGTGGGACCGGAGGACACCGTGCTGGACATCGGCTGCGGGCCCGGGCGCATCGCGGTGCCCATGGCCCAGCGGGCCCGGTCGGTCACCGCCATCGACACCTCGGAGAAGATGCTGGCCCACTGCCGGGCCAACGCCCAGGCCGCCGGGGCAAAGAACCTGGACGCCCGCCTGCTGGACTGGCTGGAGGCCGTCCCCGGAGAGAACCTGGCCGTCCACGATGTGGCCATCGGCTGCCGCTCGGTGGGGCTGTCCGACCTGGAGAAGCTGTCCGCCTTCGCCCGGAAGACGGCGGTGGTCATCGCCTTTGCCAACGCTCCCTCCATCCCCGAGATCCTGGGCGAGCTCTTCGACGGGGCCACCGAGCGCCCCCCCTTCCAGCCCCCGGCCCAGGACCGGCGGCTGGGCTACAACGTCATGTTCAACATCGTCTACGACCTGGGGTATGAGCCCAACCTGCGGATCTTCCCCGACGGCTTCACCGCCGACTTCCCCGACCGGGAGGCCGCCTACGCCCGGCTCCTCCCCCTCTCCCCCGTCCCGGTCACCGACCTGGCCCGCTTCCGCGCCAACGCCGACCGCTGCCTCACCCAAAACCCCGACGGCACGGTGACCTTCCTCCGGGAGACCCGCTCCTTCGTCATGTGGTGGGACACCCGGCGGTGACCGCCCTCCGCCTTCATAAAATCTTCATTTGCCTTCCGCCCCGGGCCGTGATACACTGTCCCCGGGCCCGCTCCGGGCGGGCCCCATTTCTGCCAAAGAGAGGTTTTTGCGATGAAAAGGAGACTGCTGACCCTGCTGCTGGCCCTTTGTCTGACGGTGGGGGTCACCCCCGCCCTGGCCGCCGGGGAGGAGGCCCCCCAGGCCGAGCCCCTGCCCGGCTGGGCCACGGTGGTGCTGGCCGACGGGTACGCCCTGGGCCTGTTCGGGGACGAGATCGCCCTCACCCACGGGGACACCGTGACCCTGGAGCAGGTGGAGGCCATGGCCGGCCTGGTGGCCGACAAGCTGGCCCTGCTGGGGATGCCCCAGCGCCTGCCCGCGGCGGAGGGGCTGGTCATCGACACCACCCGGGGCGGCGTGGTGAACGCCCTGTACCAGGCGGCGGCCTCCTATCAGTTCCCCGGCATCGCCCAGGAGCCGGCGGACTACCTGGTGGACGTGGGCGCCCTGTGCGGCGACGGCACCGGGCTGCACCTGGACCGGCCCTGCACCGTGCTGGAGGCGGCCACCATGGCCAACGCCCTGGTCCTGTCTCTGTACGACCAGCAGAACGCCGGCTCCCTCGGCCTGCTGTGGAAGGCCACCGGCGGGGAGAACACCCTGTACCTGCTGGGGAGCATCCACACCGACCGGAACAACGTCTACCCCTTCCACCGGCAGCTGCGGGACATCATCCTCACCGCCGACCAGGTGGCCTTTGAGCTGGACTTCAACGACCAGGAGGGGATCCTGGAGTTCGCCGCCATGCAGGTGTACACCGACGGCACCACCCTGGCCGACCACGT
This sequence comes from uncultured Oscillospiraceae bacterium, assembly GCA_944386845.1. GTDB lineage: Bacteria > Bacillota > Clostridia > Oscillospirales > Oscillospiraceae > CALXCT01. Next base: position 64,174 of record CALXCP010000005.1, read on the forward strand.
GGACCCCGGGCTGTATCAGCTGGTGGTCGCCCTGTCCGAGCAGGTGCTGGGCATCCCGGAGGAGCTGGTGGCCCTGTACAAGCCCTGGGCCCTGGCCAGCACCTTCCAGTCCCTGGCCACCACCGACGAGACCAGCGGCGCCAACGCCATGGCCATCGACCTGTACATCAACGCCAAGGCGGCCAACGCCGGCATCCCCATCGAGGGGGTGGAGACCTATGCCCTCCAGGGGGGCATCTTCGACGGCCTGTCCCCCGAGTACCAGGAGCTCTACCTGGCCTCCTCCCTGCTGATGATCTCCGATGTGGACACCATGCCCGACGAGGTGCGGCAGGTGTTCGTGGACCTTCTGGGCGAGGAGGCGCTGGAGCCCGCCGCCCAGGACTACATCCAGGCCCAGCTGGACCAGATCGGCGCCATGATGGACACCTGGAAGGCCCGGGACGCCGAGGGCTTCGACCGGGTCTACGGCAAGGACGCCATCCTAACCAGCGACGACGAGCTCAACGCCAAGCTGTTCACCGACCGGGACCCCGGCATGATCGCCTACGCCGCCGACTACCTGAGCCAGGAGGGCTCCCACACCGGCCTGATGGTGGTGGGCGCCGGCCACATGGTGGGGGACACCGGCATCGTCCAGGGGCTCATCGACCTGGGCTACACGGTGGAGCTGGTGCCCGCCCCCTAGATCTATCCCTTCCTCTCGTGCGCCCCGGCCAAAGCTGGCCGGGGCGCACGCCCTCTCCGGGCGGGAAGAGCGCGCGGAAAGGGGACGAAGCCCCGGCGCCGCAAGGCGCCGGGGCTTCGTCCCTGACAGGGAGCAGATCGGTCACAGGCGGACCGCGTTCAGCCCTGGCCGGCCTCCTGGGCCTTGCGGGGGGCCCGCCAGGAGGACAGCAGCTTGGGGACGGAGAACACGGCCAGCCCAGTCCAGATGAAGAGGAAGCAGATCAGCTTGGGCAGGGTGAGGGGCTCGTGGAAGGCGGCGATGGACAGCACCAGCGAGGTGGTGGGCCAGATGTACTGCAAAAATCCCACCAGAGAGAAGGGCAGCCCGCCCACCCCGAAGGAGTACAGCCACAGGGGGACCGACGAGACGACGCCGGTGCCCACCAGCAGCAGGAGCTGCGCCACGGGCAGCCCGGTGAGCGCCCCCTGGGGGCCGAAGCTGGTGAAGGCCAGGAAGACGAGGGCAAAGGGGAGGACCACCGTCATCTCCAGGGTGAGGGAGACCGCGGGCTCCAGCCCGGCCGCCTTCTTCAGGGCGCCGTATACCGAGAAGGTCACCGCCAGCCCCAGGGCGACGGTGGGGACGATGCCCATCCACACGGTGTAGATGAGGATGCCCGCCGCGGCCAGCACCACCGCCATGATCTCGTTGGCGGACGCCTTCTCCCGGAAGACGGCGGCGCTGAGCAGGAAGACCACCAGCGGCGCGATGAAATAGGCCATGCTGGTCTCCATCACCATCCCGGCGTTCACCGCCCAGATGTAGAGGTACCAGTTGCCGGTGATCACCACGCCGGCCAGGCCGGTGAGCACCATGGCCCGGCGGTCCTTCACCGCCGCCTTCAGCAGCGGCAGGTTCCCGGACAGGGCCACGATGAGCAGGGTGAACGGGACGGACCACAGGATCCGCTGCCCCAGGATATAGCTGGTGGAGATATCGCCCAGGAACTTCCAATACCCCGGGATCAGGCCAAACAGGATGTTGGCCGCCACCGTGATCAGCACGTTTTTCCGCATGAGCCGCACCTCCCGACCTTGATGCAGAGACGACGCGGGCAGGGGGAGGCCCAGGGGAGGCCCGCCGCCCCGCCCGCTGTCACCCTCATTGTACCGGCGGGAGGCGGAAAAGTCTGTTGGCCATCCAACTATCTCGAAAAAATAATTGACATTTCATATCATGTGATAGTAAAATTAAATCAGAAAGCAGACGGACAGGGGGACTGGACCATGCGGCAGGACTGGATGCCATTTTTACGGGAGGCGGCCTCCCTCCGGACATACCGTCCGGGGGAGAACATCTTCCTGGTGGGCGATCCCGCCGCCTATCTCTACTACATGGAGGACGGGCTGGCCCTGACCTACTCCGGCGGGGAGGACGGCCGGGAGCGGGGCGTGATGGCGGTCTGGCCCGGGGAGTTCTTCGGCGCCGCCTCCTTCCTCCGGGGGAACGTCCACAGGGCCGCCTCGGTGGCCCTGAAGCGGTGCCGGGTGTTGGCGGTGGACGCCGGGGCCTACCGGGCCTGCGCCCAGCGGCATCCCCAGTTCATCCCGGACATGACGGTGGAGCTGTCCCGGGAGGTGGCGATGCTCTTCGAGCAGCTGGCGGACAGCAGCCTGCTGGAGTCCGACGTGAAGGTGGCCCGCTTCCTGTGCCGCCGGGTGGAGCGGGACCAGTGCCTGCGCAGGGGAGGGCAGCTGCTGGTGGACCTGAGCCAGGAGCTCATCTCCCGGATGCTGGGGCTGTCCCGCTGGTCGGTGAACCAGGCCCTCCGCCGCTTTCGGGCAGAGGGCTGGGTGGACACCGGCTACCGGGCCATCCGCATCGCCGACTACCCCGCCCTGCGCGCCTTCTCCGATGCGGCGCAGGGGCGCTGACGCCCCTTCACAGTCTGTTGCTTTCCTTTTGTCCCGGATGCTGGTAAGATAGAGGGCGGGGCGGACGCATCCGCCCGAAAGGAGCGACGATCATGGATATCCCAAGATTCTGGATCCGGCACGTGGCCATCAGCGTGGCCGATTTGGAGGCGTCCGTGGCCTGGTACCGGGAGTGCCTGGGCTTTGAGCTGGTGGGACGGGAGTATGTCCCGCCGGTGGAGTCGGAGGTGGCCACCATGGCCCGGGACGGGGTGGAGCTGGAGATCTTCTGCCACCCGGGCTCCGCCCCCATGACGGTGGAGCGGATGGACCCCGACCGGGACCCCCACACCCAGGGGGTGAAGCACTTCTGCCTGGGCACCGACCGGCTGGAGGAGCTGGTGGCCTGGCTGCGGTCCAGGGGGGTGGAGATCGTCACCGGGCCGGTGCGCATGGGGGACAGCACCCTGTACTACATCCACGACAACAGCGGCAACCCCATCGAGCT
>CALXCP010000006.1 GCA_944386845.1 uncultured Oscillospiraceae bacterium
CCATCGTGTTGCACCTGGACCACGGCCCCGATTTTGAGACCTGCAAGTCCTGCATCGACGGCGGCTTCACCTCCGTCATGATCGACGCCTCCTCCAAGCCCTTCGCCGAGAACATCGCCATCACCAGGCAGGTGGTGGAGTATGCCCACGACCACGGCGTGGTGGTGGAGGCCGAGCTGGGCGCCCTGGCCGGCATCGAGGACGACGTGAAGGTCTCCGCCGAGGAGTCCCATTACACCCACCCCGACGAGGTCCAGGAGTTCGTAGAGAAGACGGGCTGCGACTCTCTGGCCATCGCCATCGGCACCAGCCACGGCGCCTACAAGTTCACCGCCGCCCAGTGCACCCGCAACGAGAAGGGCGAGCTGGTCCCGCCCCCGCTGCGCTTTGACATCCTGGACGAGGTGGTCAAGCGCCTGCCCGGCTTCCCCATCGTGCTCCACGGCTCCTCCAGCGTGCCCCAGGAGTTCGTGAAGATGATCAACGAGAACGGCGGCAGGATGCCCGACGCCGTGGGCATCCCCGAGGAGCAGCTGCGCCAGGCCGCCCGGAGCGCCGTGTGCAAGATCAACATCGACTCCGACCTGCGCCTGGCCATGACGGGCACCATCCGGCAGTTCTTCAACGAGCATCCCGACAAGTTCGATCCCCGGGAGTATCTGAAGCCCGCCCGGCAGGCCATCAAGGACCTGGTCAAGCACAAGATCATCGATGTGCTGGGCTGCGACGGCAAGGCCTGAGCATCCAGAACAGCAAAGCGGAAAAGGGAGCGCTCTGGCGCTCCCTTTTTCAGCAAAAACCTGGATTCCACTTCTGGTTGCGGAGGTTCCACACAGATGTGGTAGACGGGTCCCGTCCCCTCTGGTAGGCTGGAGGCGAAAGGAGTGATCCACCATGACATTCGGAGAAAAGCTGCTCCGGCTGCGCCAGCAGCGGGGGCTGAGCCAGGAGGCCCTGGCCCGGGAGCTGGACGTCTCCCGGCAGGCCATCTCCCGCTGGGAGCTGGGGGAGGTGGCCCCGGACACAGCCAATGTGCTGGCGGTGTGCCGGCTGTTCGGCGTGTCCGCCGACTACCTGCTCCGGGACGAGTGCGACAGGGAGGAGGACGCCCCGGTGGTGCGTCAGGCGGAGCAGAGCCTGCGGGAGCGGCAGATGGCGGTGGGGCAGGGGTTCGTCTGCCGGATCCTATGGCTGGCGCTGATCTCCCTGTTCCACCAGTACCGGCTGGACCTGGCCGAGACCGGCACGGCGCCGGTGCCCCTGGCCTGGCTGCTGGTGCCGGTCCTGGCGGTGGGGGTCTGGCTGTTCCGGCTGAACTGGCGCTACGGGGTGAAGGAGGAGGGCAGCTTCCGGGCCCTGCTGGTGCCCGACCTCATCGCCTTTGCCTGCGTCTTCGGGCTGCCCTTTTTCCTGGAGTGGGTGCCGGGCCGCTGGAGCATCTTCCTGGGACAGCTGGCCGCCGTCGTCCCGCTGGTCTATACTGTAAAGGTCCTTCGCCTTCATTATGGCCTGCCCTGGGGAAAGGGCGGCGCTCAAAAAAGGGACAGATAGCACGTTCCAATGGATCCCCAGTCAGCGTGTCTGCTGACTGGGGATCTATTCATTTACCGATAAATATTTATTCTCTATCCGCCCTCGATATCCCCCTGATCTCTTTGGCAAATCCTTAGTTATGATATAGGAATTAAAAGGGCGCATCACATACAGAGAATCTATTGACAATATTACGCCCCGGGAATATAATTAGACAAAAAAATACAGTATTCTCATCAATGCGACACGGTATACCGTGTCTCTGTTTTGCTGCACAAAACAGAACGTCCTGAGCTTCCATGGGATCAAGGGAACGGCGCGGCCATCTCTTGGGAGGGCGGGGCACGCATCAGAGGGCGCGGAGGGATGGAACATGTGTGGAATGGCTTACCTCAAAAGAGCCTGCGGCCTGGCCAAGCGGACTGCGCTCGGCCTTCTGGCCGGACTGCTCCTGCTCACGGCGGCAGAGATGCCGGCGCTGGCCGCCGGAAGCGGCAAGGAGGACGTCTCCCGGGCCATCGCCATCGTCTTCGATAACTCCGGCTCCATGTATGTCGGGCGAAACATGGCCTGGTGCCGCGCGACCTATGCCATCGAGGTATTCGCCTCCATGATGAACGCGGGGGACACGCTCCAGGTCTATCCCATGTATGAGGTCACTGTGGACGGGAAGACCTACACCAGCGAGGCTCCCTTCACCATCTCCGGCGGCGATGACATGTCGGTGATTCAGTCCATGTACACCCCCTTCGCCGGGGACACCCCCATCGAGACCATCGAGGACGCCTATGCCGGGCTGCAGCAGACCAGCGCTGACGAGAAGTGGCTGATCGTCCTCACTGACGGCGCGGTGTTCTACGAGGATGGCCAGGAGATGGGGGGAGACCAGACCCGGCAGCGGCTGGAGGAGGTGCTGGCGGAGTATAACCGGAGCGTCAATGTGCTCTATCTGGGCATCGACCCGGCGGCCATCATCCCGGAGGTCAGCGGCAGCGGGCAGTACCAGTACCACACCGACAAGGCCGCGGACAGCAGCGATACCCTCACCAAGCTCACCGAGATGTGCAACATGATCTTCGGCCGCGACGTGCTCACCAACGCCGGAGAGCAGGTGACCTTCGACGTGTCCATGAAAAAGCTGATCCTGTTCGTACAGGGCAGTGATATCAGCGGCGTCACCCTGCGCACGGCCTCCGGCGCCTCGGTGGGTGAGCCCAGCCAGGAGTATTTCCCCCGCTACAGCGAGATGGGGGCGGGGACCGCCCGGCTGGACGGCACACCGGCCGCCTTTGGCGTGGACGAGAGCCTCAGCGGCTACATCGCCATCTATGACACCGAGCTGGAGGCCGGCACCTACGCCCTGGACTACTCGGGCAGCATATCCAACGTCAGCATCTACTACGAGCCGGACATCGACCTGGAAGCCTCGCTGGTGGACTCCTACGGCAGCGTGATGACCTCCGCCTCCGACCTGTACCCCGGTACGTACACCATTCGCTACGGCCTGGTGGACAAGGAGGGCAACGAGACCGTGTCTGACCTGCTGGGGCAGACAGACTACACCATCACCTATGTGATCAACGGGCAGGAGGAGACCGTCCGGAGCGATCAGAGCGGCCAGGTGGAGCTGGAGCTGGCGGAGGGGGACACCCTGGACGGCCGGATCTCCGTGACCTACCTCAGCGGCTATACCATCAACAAGGGCTTCAGCGATTTCGGCTGGCCGGTGGGCGGCTTCCAGGTGGTGGCCCGTCCCGCCGGGCTGTTAGAGCTCAAAGTATCCGGCGGCCAGGAGTCGTTTGGCCTCTCCGAGCTGGAGAGCGTCCCGTATTCCCTCCAGCTGATCTACGAGGGGGCGCCCCTCAGCGGGGGAGCGCTGGACACGGCGGGCGTCTCCGCGCGTATGGAGGGCGGCAACGCCGGCTATGCCCTCACCCAGGAGGAGGGTGGCTTCACGCTGAACCTCCAGTATGCCGGTTCCGCGGCGGACACCACCTGCGGGAAGTACACCATGTACCTCACCGCGGAGTACACCGACGAATTCGGCGTCACCTCCACCAGCCAGGAGGTCGCGGTCCCCTTCGAACTGACAGACGACGGCTACGGCCTGGAAATGGACATCAAAGGGAGCGGCTATTTCGTCCTGGCCGACCTGGCGGACAGCGAGCCGATCACGGTCGTTCTCGCAGTCGACGGCGTTCCGCTGACGGACGAACAGCTGGACCAGGTGGTGCTCACCGTGGACGGGGACAGTCTGACCTGTGAGACCGAGCCGCTGTACGGGGAGTCCGCCTTCGCGGTCCGCATCGTTCCGGATGGGAACGCCCAACTGGGGCGCTACACGCTCCACATCACCGCCTCGGCTCAGGACCAGGTGGGCCGCGACATCACCGCGGAGGACGACAAGGGCGTGGAGCTGAGCAACCACCCCCTCTGGCTGCGCATCCTGGTGATCTGCCTGATCATCGCCCTGATCATCGCGCTGATCGTCCTCTATCTCAACATGAAGGTCCTGCCCAAGAAGATCACGGTGAACAGCGGGCAGACCGCCTTCATCGTGGAGGGGGAGACGGTGAACGGGGCCGCCAAGTGCAGCTACAGCGGCGGCGGCAAGCGCAGCGGATCCATCCAGGTGGCCACGCCCAACTACTCCGGCAATCCCCTCATCAAGGGCGGGTTCACCCTGAACCTTGCCGCGGTGAGTCCCCGGCGAACAAAGTCAAGCCGCCGCCGGGCCGCGGTCACCAGCATCTCCGTCAGCAACAGCACGGCGCTGCAGTCCCTCTCCGTGGGGACCCACAACCTGGTGAAGGTGGACGAGGGGGACGGGGTGACCTGGATGTTCGACAGCAAGCAGGTGCCCAGCTCCAACGTGTCCACCAAGTTCGAGATCGGTGGTAAGCCGACCTGTACCTTTATGGGCGAGACCATCAACGGCGAGTCGTTCACGCTGACGGTCCAGCTCCAGTTCAAATAAGATGAGCCTGTAAAGTAGACCTGCGACCGGGAAATAAGTGATTTGGAGGGAACAACATGAGTAAGGAGATCATCAAGGAAAACGTGGTGGCGGCCCCTACCCTGTTCATCGGCGTCGGCGGTACCGGCTGCAACATCGTCAAGCGGGTGGCGGAGATGTGCCGCCCCGGCGAGGTGGCGAACATCAATTTCGTCTGCCTGGACACCAACGTCAATGACCTTTCCAGCGTGGCCAGCAGCAAGGCCCACATCTACTATGTCCAGACCTCGAACACTCAGACGGTGGGGGATTACCTGGACTACGATCAGGACGCTCTGAAAAACTGGTTCCCCAAAAATGCGGTCATGTATGACAAGACCGTGTCCGAAGGTGCCGGCCAGGTGCGGGCGATCTCCCGCCTCGCCCTGAACGCCACCATCAAGACCGGGCACATCCGGCCCCTGTACAATGCCATCGACGACCTGTTCCGCAAGGACGGCAAGGAGATGAAGCAGGCCATGCGCGTGGTGATGGTGTCCACCGCCTCCGGCGGCACCGGATCCGGCATCGTCCTGCCCCTGGCCATGTTCGTCCGGGACTATGTGAACACCAAATATCCCAACACCTCGCTGATCGTCCGCTCGGTGATCCTCCTGCCCGAGACCCTGGACAGCGTCATCGACTCCACCGCAGAGCGGGAGAGCCAGCGCCGCAATGCCTACGCCACCATCAAGGAGATCAACGCCTTCATGATCAAGGGCTCCGGCTTCATGGACGTGGGAGACGGCGAGCTGAGCCGTTACCGTGACCTACACATCGACATCGCCGCCGCCGGCACGGATGAGCTCAAGCGCCTGTCTCTGCTGCCCTTCGACTTCTGCTTCCTCATGGACGGGCAGAACGCCGAGGATACCACCATGATCAGCCTGGACCAGTACAAGGCCCAGGCCGCTCAGGCGCTGTATGAGCAGAACATCGGCCCCATGCAGAAGAACGCCTTCTCCGTGGAGGACAACATCATCAAGGAGATGTCCAATCCCGGCAACTTCGGCCGCAACCGCTTCGGCGGCATCGGTGCCGGTGTGGTGCGGTATCCCTACGAGGAGATCGCCGACTACATCGCCTACGGCTGGGCCATGGACAGCGTCGGCGGCGAGGGCGAGGCCGCCAAGTGGTCCAAGTACGACAACGCCTATGAGGCGGCCAAGCGGGACGCCGTCAAGAAGGGCCTGTCCCAGACGGAGATCCCCACCCGGGGCGAGGTCTACATCAACAAGCTGCGCAGCGCCACCGACAACTTCTCCAAGGATCTGAACGCCCAGTTCCTGAAGGACGCGGACCGGCGGCTGAAGAACTTTTTCCGGGCCTTCGAGGATGACATCGTCTCCGCCCTGGCGGGGGACACCGCCATCCGCAGCGCCCGGGACGACGCCAACGCCCTGGCCAGCGAGATCGACTACAACGACACGGAGAACAAGGGCCACGCGGTGGAGAACAAGGAGAAGCTGCGCACCTATGAGGCGATGCTCCGGGCCAATGCCCAGAAGGTGGCCGCCAACGCGGCGGAGGCCCTGTTCATCAATGAGAACAAGACCATCAACGAGAAGCGCCCCTCCACCCTGGAGTTCCTGCTGAAGAACGCCTTCGGCGACGTGTGCCACCCCAACGCCGCCCGCTACATGCTCTACCTGGCCAAGCTGGAGATGGACAAGCGTCTGAAGAACGCCAACTCCACCCTGAACAATGTGGTCCTGCCCCGGCTGGAGCTCTACAGCCCCGACGCCAACGACGCCGGCATGTTCGATGCCAAGAACAGCCGGAAGAAGGTGGAGGTCAGCCTGGACGAGCTGTGCGAGGCTGAGCTGAACCCCGAGCAGTACAATAAGATCGTCCTGCGCCTGAAGGGGGCCGACAGCATCTACCCCAAGCTGAACGAGGTGTTCCCCGACTACTTCAAGCACATCAAGGAGTACGGCGAGCTCACCGCCAAGCTGGAGGCCTATAAGTTCGGCTCGGAGTACCTGGATGACCTGTGCAAGATGTACGAGGAGTTCTTCTTCTCCTTCGGCGACAAGGTCTCCGCCCTGGCCCGCAAGCAGGAGGACATGGTGGACAGCCTGAAGTTCCGCAAGGGCGACTCCACCTACAACGTCTGCGCCACCCGTGCGCTCATGGACGAGCTGGTGCGCTCCACCGCCCGGCAGAGCGAGGAGGGCGCCATGCTGGAGTCTGAGCTCAACGCCGAGATCTTCGATGCGGTGAAGTCCAACGTCTCCTTTGAGCGGGAGATCCGCAACGCCGACATCGTGGAGAACGACCGCAGCATCGACATCTTTGACGACATCCTTTTGGGCTACTTCAAGCGGGCCGTGCGCCGCAAGTGCGATAACATCGACGTGAACATCATCGAGGCCATCGCACTGGAGAACCGTCTGCAGGCCCGCCTGAAGATGCGGGACGAGCAGCAGGGGAGCGGCAAAAAGCTCATCGATAAGGTCACCAATGATGAGAACCTGCGCCACATCCGCAGCGTCATCGCCATGGGCGAGCGCCTGGCGGCCCCCGGCATCCAGCGCCTGCGCAACGAGGAATCCCGTGAGGTGAAGCTGTGCGCCTATAACAAGTCGCTGGGCGACATGCGTGCCTACCGCATCGCTGAGCTGGTGCCCAAGGGCGCCGCGGTGGACACCATCTCCCGCTATGAGCTGCACTTCTTCAACGCCCTGTACAACCTGACCCCGGACAAATTGAGCAAGTTCGCCGCCCGCAATGAGACGGAGACCGGCGTCAACGAGGCCGGCCTGTACCATGAGGCGTATATCTCCTACTCCCGGAACATCGGGCCCGACTCCACCAAGAACTCCATGCTCTCCACCCACATCGACAAGCGGTGGGACTCCCTGTCCGCCATGCCGGAGCTGGACCTGAACTTCCAGGCCAAGCAGATGATGAAGATCCATCAGGCTCTGATCTATGGTCTGGTCTACCGCGCCATCACCGCCCGCTATATCTCCAATGCCGCCGGCGGGAAAAAGGTCTACAAGTACGAGAATTCTGAAGAGCGCTATATGAACATGGTCGTCTCCAACGGCACGCTGTGCGATGAGTTCTATGAGATCCTGGATTCCCTGTACATCAGCCCCGCCATCGTCACCGACATGGATGTCATCAAAGAGCGCAAGCGCGCCCGGGACCGTGTGAAGAACTCCAACTATGAGGGGACCACCTTCGCCAAGGCGCTGAACGAGTTCTCCATCGATGCCCTCCACGACGGGCCCACCAGCCTGTTTGAGATCCCCCTGGCTTACTACAACTCTCTGCCCAACAGCCTGCGGTTCGTGGACGAGATCACCGGGGTCGTGGAGGCCGTGATCCAGACCTTCCGGGATGAGCTGGCCATCTGGGAGAATCCTGATGACGCCAGGTTCATCCTCTGCGATCAGCTGAAGAAGCAGTTCATGCTGCTGATGGATAATTTCGAGAAATATGAGACGCTCAATCACCACGGGAAGCCCGCGGACAACCCGGTGATCGACATCATCTACCGCAAGGTGAAGAATTCCTTCTCCACCGCTCCCGAGCCCGACGACTATGAGCAGACCCTGGAGGAGATGAGGAGTCGGATCCGCTGACACATGGAGCGGGCACAGGCCCGCTCTGTGGAGATGCTCGGGAGAGGGAGGTGAATGTGTTGTTCACTGTCGTGATCGCAGAGAAAGAGCATATCCAGAGCATCCAGGAATACGCTGTGTTCCTGAAGCCCTTTCTCGATGAAAGCCATATCGAGTTCTGCGAGTGGAGGCCCGAGGAGGGCACCTTGGCAGATTCCGTGCCCAGTCTGACGGAGCGTGTCGCGCATCATCAGGACTGGCGGGCCGTCGTGCTGTGCGACGGGCGCGGGCTCCGGAAGAAAAACCCCTTCGACCTGGTGGAGTTCAAGGCGCCGGAGTTCCAGCCCCTTGACTCTGAGGATGAGGAGGCGATCCTGGCCCACCGCCGGCAGTACCTGGAGCAGCTGCGCCATTTGAAATTCCAGGCCTTCGACCAGGCGGCCCAGCAGCCGCTGACCCGCCTGATGACCTATCTGTGCGCCAGCCCGCTGGTGACCCGTGGAAAGAACAACGCCGCGTCGGAGGACCCGGATTTCGCGGAGTACCTCGCGGAGAGCGCCCGCAAACAGGAGCTGCGTCGGCAGATCATCGGGGAGGAGAAGCTTGGGATCCCCCTGCCGGCAGAGGTCCTCTGCGTGGCCCGGCGCACCTATACGGAGCAGGAGTATGACATCAGCACCGCCTGGGTGCCCCATGAGGACTTTCAGTATTCCAGGTTCTACGACTGGAACCTGTACTTCGACAAGATGCGTTACCTGGTGTTCGATATCCTTCCCCAGGACGACAAAAACTACGAGTTCGATTACATCCGCTTCCTCTATGCGGTGCTGATCCTGGCCAACCACGACACGCCCCCCGGCGTGCTGCGGCCCAACCGCGTCTTCTGCCTGAACTGTGAAAACGATGAGCAGGCTCTCGTGCGCCTGGTGTCCCTGTACGACGCCAAGCTCGCCAAGACCAGCGAATCGCTGGCGGCGAAGGTGGACGAGATCCGGAACACGGAAAAGGCCCGGCTCAGCGACCATGACACCAAAATGATCTTCTGCTCCAACATCAATGTGCCCGTGAGCACCTATCAGGAGATCGACCACAGCGGCTTGTACGCAGACCCGAACGCCCTGGGCCTGTCCACTGACTGCCCGCGGGACGAGCTGGGGGCGTGGGAGGACACCTACCTTACCTCCCGCAGGACGCTGCAAAAGCTGCTGAAGCAGCCCCGGAGGACGTTGAAGGGCGTCGCTGCGGACATGCGGCGAATGAATCATGTGGATCTGAGCAAGGCTGGACTGCTCAATGAGTTCCAGGCAGAGGACGTGCGGGACTATACCGGCGAAGAAGAGCTGAACATGGTGTCGGTGGTGACGCCCGATCTGTACGATACGAAACGGTATGAGGAGCAGATGGAGCAGCAGAGCCAGGCGGTCCGTCAAAAGATCGGGACCCGCATGACGAAGCGGACCACCATCGCCCTCGGTGCGACGGCGCTGGTGCTCTACCTGGCAGGCTTCCTTCCGCTGCTGTTCAACAATCTGTCTGACCGGGAGAATATCCTGTGGTCTCTGGCCGTCACCGGGGCGGCGATCGCGCTTCTGGCCGTGGTGGCCCTGGTGTGTCTGTTTTTCCTGCGGGGCGGTCTGCGGGAGCTGTACCGTGCCTTCAACCGGGTGATGGACAGCATCAACGGGGAGATCGACGGTTCGCTGGCCCTGTATTCCCGTTATCTCAGCCACGCAGGCAATGTGATGCGGGGCTTTCGTGTGCTGGACTTTTTGGCCCGGAACATCGATCCGGACGCCGTACGCATCCAGGTCCTGAACAAGCATATGGCGGACATCACCAGGATCCGGGAGGAGCTGCGCGAGGTCTTCGGCCCCTATGTGTCTCCGCGCGCGGAGGAGGAGCTGGAGAAGGTGGACGCCTATCTCTACGATTTCTCCCGGGCGGTGGATTTCCCCTATCCCGTCCCTTATTCCGAAGGGATGAAGTGCCAGATCGAGTTCATGCAGCCCGGCGTCACCGTGCAGGTGCCGGTAAACTTCGTGAAGCGCATCACGCTCAGAAGGGAGGAGCTGTATGATTGAGACGATCCTCAGGGCCTCGAGATATCTGATCTGCCTGCTCCCCTTTATCCTGTTCGCCCTGCTGAACATGAAGGCGAACCTGAAACGGCTGCACCGCGACCGCCAGTTCCTGATGCCCGTACTGACCCTGCTGTACTGTGTGGTCCTGATCCTGCTGCTGGACCGCATCAACACACTGCTGCTGACGCTGTTGAACTGGCTGCCCAGCTTCCTGGCAGGGCTGGCACTGCAGCTTTCCACCATGATGGACGGCTCCCTGCAGCCTCTGGCGGATCTTCTGAGCCGGCTGGGCCTGCTGCTGACAGCCCTGCTGCAGCAGGTGGATGCTGTATACATCCTTCTCTTTGTCTCCAACACGCTGTTCCTGTTGGCCCACATCATCCTGAAGCGTGTGATCGTCACCATCCTGAGTCTCGTCTTCCGCTCCGGCGGGTCGCTGCATGACTTCGTCGCCGGCGCCTTCTACGAGAAGGATGAGGAGACCGGGCAGTGGCATCTGCGTGACCACCTTGGGCAGGCGCGCACCTTCCTGAAGGTGATGTATCTGGCCGCTCTGGTGCTGTCTGTGGCCGCTGTTCTGTTCACCTGTGAGCTGTACCGGGAGGGCCTGCTGGTGGTGCCCTTCTACCCGGTGTTCGGTCTGCTGATCGTGGGGGAGATGTACTTCTTCCTGGATGGTCTGGACCGTCAGGAGGCGGCCGGTTCCCTGGCCGGCGAGGCAGATCAGGCCAACAAGGTCACCAACTACATGCTGCTGCGCCGGGTGCTCACCGACCTGTTCGGAGACAAGCTGGGAGCGGACAACACCACTGTGGACAACGGCCTGGTCAACGCCCGCACCAATGACGAGCTGCTCCACCAACTGGAGCAGGATGAGGCGCCCATGGTGGAGGCCTATGGCCGCTTCATGCGCATCCGCGTCCAGCGCGGCCTGGAGCTGGACCACAATTATCTCTCCTCCGGCCTGGAGCTTTTAAAGGGCAACAGCATCCTGTTCAACGATCCGTTCTACTATGACCTGATCCCTTATGTCTCCTATCCGATGAACCGCGTCCTGCTGCGGAGCAAGAAGGTGCTGATCGTCCTGGGCCGCCATGACGTGGAGGGCGATGTGGAGACCTGGTGCCGGGACGGCCTGACCGCTGTGACGGGCGTCCCCAGCCTGTGGAACATCGGTGTGCTGTCTGATACGCCCCAGGATCTGGACGTGGGGATCGTTACCCGCTCCAGCGTCCACGACCTGGCGCTCCATGAGGTCAACGACGGATTCTTCCGCGAAGTGGAGTTCGTGGTGATCATCGAGCCGTCCAAGCTTGTGACCACCGCGCAGATCGGGCTGAACTCCCTGATCCGCCGCTGCCGCCGGGGCGGCAAGCAGCTGACCTTCTGCTCCACAGACAAGAACTGTGACGGTCTGGTGGATGCGCTCTCCCATATCCTGCTCACCAGCCTCACCGAGGTGTCCGCCACCGGGCACCACAAGGGCGTTTCCTCCTATATGTGCTGGGAGACGGACGGTGAACATCTCCAGCACCGATTGCTGCCCAACCTGTCCCGTTACCTGGGCATGGGCACGGAGCTGTCCTTCGCCGCGCTGAAAAACCAGGTCCCCCAGACCCAGTGGTTCGGCGGCGAGATGTTCCCAGTGGTGGACATCCACTGGATCGCCAGCCAGTATTACTATGACCTGCTGCACTACGCGAACCTTCCCACCTCTCAGGAGACCATGGATGAGTGCTTCCTGGTGTCCCCCAACCTCTGGAACGCGAAAGTGGCCCGGGACCAGTACCTCACCGTGGAGGACGAGGCGTACAACATGTTCGAGCTCAAGCGGCTGTTCTCCACACGCGCCACCAACCAGGGGTTCATCAACATCATCTCTCCGGAGTATCTGCTCAAGGACTATATGACGGCCAATGATGGGATCTTCAATGCGGACCCCAAGGCCATCCCCTACATCGTGGCCGACCACGCCCCCACCGTTCGCAACGTGGTGCTGCGTCTCTGCCTGCGCATGAGCGCCGGACAGGTGAGTGAGCGTGATATCCGCCAGGAGCTGTTGCTGACGGATATCGAGCTGGACCCCCACGACCTGCGCACCGGTCTGTGGCGCGCGGTCTGCCGCTGCTGTCAGGGCGTGGGGACCACCACTGTGGACCGGGAGGGGCGTGAGCTCCTCGTGACGGAGCACAAGGGCGGCCAGACCACGTTCTCCGCCGAGGTGCTGCGCATCAAGCGGAAGTTCTCGCTGGAGAGCGGACAGATGGAGGACCTGTACTTCATCACCGACGAGAAATTCATCTCTCTGCTGCTGTCGGATCTGCAGAACGCCAGATACATCGCAGAGGATGAAAAAGGAGATCAGCGGTACCTGGGCACCGAGCTGCGGGGCCATGTGTTCCAGAAGTATCTCCCTGGCCAGTTCTTCACCTTTGGCGGAAAGTACTACGAGATGCTGCGGGTCACCGCCGCTGGACAGGTGCTGGTGCGCCGTGCCGCCGACCACATCACCGGTCGTCCCGCTTACAGGCAGGTGCGCCGCTACTACCTCAACAACATCACCGACTCCCCGGTCATGGGGGAGCAGAGGGATATCGCAGGGCTGCAGATCAGCAAGCAGTACGCGGATATCCGGGTGGAGACCCCCGCCTACTGGCAGATGGAAAAGTACAACGACTTTGCCGGCGGACGCAAGGTGTCCATCAATGGCGTCCCGGAGCGGCGCTACTATGGCAAGCAGATTCTTCGCATCGGCCTGCCGGAAGACGGCTTGACGGAGGAGATCCGCTCGACCCTCACTCTGCTGTTCAACGAGGTGTTCCGCACTCTGTTCGCGGAAAACCATGCCTACATCGCGGCGGTGACCCCCGGTGAGACAGACGTGCCCACCACCTACAACCTCAGCGGAGAGGGCGGGACGGAGCTGGGCCAGAACTGCATCTACATCATCGAGGATTCCCAGCTTGATCTGGGCCTTCTGGTGGCGGTACAGCGTAATCTGGGCCGGATCTTCTCCATCCTTTGCGACTATCTGGACTGGCACATCGATGCCGTGAAGGAGAGCCAGTATCCGCCGCCCAGGCCCGAGCCGCCCACCTATACGGTAGGCCCGGAGGAGGCGGCGGCTGGACGGCCTGAGCCCAAGACACGGATTGGAAAGATCTTCCGAAAGATCGGTGACTTTTTCCGGGGCATCGGGGCAAAGCTCGCCGGCCTGTTTGGCGGACTGCGAAAGAAAAAGGACAAAGACGAGGGCACACCTGAGCCAGAGACGGCGGCTGCCCAGCCCGCGCCTGAGGACGGGTCCCCTGCGGAGGGCACCGCCCAAGACGCGCCCGTGGCAGATGCCGGCGAGGCGGCAGGGGAGAAGGACACGGAGATGCCTGACGACCTGTCCGACGCCGCCGGCGCAGAGGCAGAGGAGGATGCAGGAACGCTGGATGGCCCGTCTGCTGACGGGAATGCTGTCGAAGCAGAGACATCTGCCGAGCCCGACATCCCCTCCGAGGATGTTCCTGACGTCGGGGACGAACCCCCGGCGGAAAATACCACAGACACTACGCCTTCTGCGGAGAACACGGATCCCGGCGACGGTGCCGATGCGGAGATCGAACCGAAGAAGGCCGACGGGGAGGAGACCAAGAGATCCTTCTCCCTGATGAGCCGCGGCCCCGGCCCGGATGTGCTCATGTCGGATGTACCTGAGGCAGAGCCTGAGACGGCATCCTCGGCGGAGGCGGAGGACACGCCCGGGGAGGAGGCCCCGGTCCACGATGTCGACCAGGATGAGGTCACTTTCGAGCCGGACCGGGCAGAGGCGGCCAAGCGCGACGACGGGATCATCGTTCGGAGGCCCTATCATCAGCGTTATTATCTGCTCTACGGCGGGACACAGGTCCCTGATCAGCTCGATATCCAGGGGACCCATGACTTTTTGGAGGCAATGGGCTTCGGGAAGAGTGAGCTGAAACAGGCCCGGGAGGGCGTGAACACCGCTGACATGATCGAACGGAACTACGTGCCCGACCGTCCCGGCAGCAAGTACTGTGACTTCTGCGGCACCGAGCTGATCGGGACCGAGTACGAGGTGCTCGCTGACGGGCGTGAGCGCTGCATGATGTGCAGCCGGACTGCGGTGAAGACTGAGGAGGAGTTCCGGGATATCTATAAAACGGTGGTGCGCAACCTGGAGACCTTCTTTGACGCCAAGATCACCGCCCCCGTGCGGGTGGAGATGGTCAACGCCAAGAAGCTGCACCGCCGGCTGGGCAAGAGCTTCGTCCCCACCGGAAACTTTGACGGGCGTGTCCTCGGCGTGGCGATCCGGAGCAAGAAGGGCTACTCCATCCTGTTGGAGAACGGTGCGCCGCGAATGCAGTCCACCATGACCATCGCCCACGAGCTGACCCATATCTGGCAGTACCTGAATTGGGACAGCGAAGCCATCCTGCGCAAGTATGGCAAGGAGCAGGAGCTGGAGGTCTACGAGGGGATGGCAAAGTGGAGCGAGATCCAATACGCCTACCTGGTGGGAGAGCCAGCAGCCGCCAAGCGGGAGGAGCTGATCACCCTCCACCGGCAGGACGAATATGGCTTCGGCTTCCGGAAATATCTTTCGAGATATCCCCTGACCACAGAGGTCGATCTCACGGGGAACACCCCGTTCCAGGACAGATCTCAGCCGCTTTGAGTCCTGTCTGTATCGGGGCGGCCTCTTTGGGGGCCGCCCCGGCAGATATCCCGGCAGGGAAGAGGAGAGGAGACTATGATGAAGCAGCATATCCGTCGCATCGTTCCCCTGGCACTCGTGTCGGCGCTCCTGATGGCTCTTTTGGCCGGCTGCGGGGGAGAGAAAAACAAGGTGGCATCCGCCATCTCTCAGTTCGAAGGCGCCTGTCAGGAGCTGGATGTCCGCGGGATGATCGAGTGCATGGACCCCGCCATCTCCGGGCCGCTCCTCAGCGCCATGGACCTGTTCGGCGTGGAGGACACCAGCGGCGCATTGGATCAGCTGGTGGGCGCGCTGGACCTGTTTGACGGCGCTGGCCAGCAGACGGAGGACCTTGTCCAGTCCATCCGCATCGAGCCGAAAGAATACGACTTCAACGATGACCGGGACACCTGTACCGTCACCGCGGAGCTGAGCTACGGGGACAGTGAGCCGCGAAGCATCACGCTCCAGATGGTCCTGGAGGACGAGACCTGGTACATCGGCGGCATCGGCCTGTGAGGCCATGCACACGACACGGTCTGTCGGCCGGAAGATGCGAAAAAGGACGGTGAGGATTTGCTCTGGTATATCTGTCTGCTGCTGTGCGTCCTGGTCATCGCCGCGGCGGTCAAGCTGATCTTGGGGCGGCGGCGGAGCAACATGCGCCTGATCATCGGGATGGTGGCGTGCGTGATCGTCGCTTATATCCTCTATCTTCCGCCCTATCTCCAGACATACAACGTCACCGCGGCGCTGCTGGGCTCCTTCATCAACGTGATGCAGATCATCTCGCTGAACGCGGACTACCTGTCCAGCTACGATGTGCTCATCGCCACGCTGGGCAATGGCCCGCTCGCCAGCGTATATCTGGTTTTCCTGGCGGCGGCGCACTTCCTGCTGCCGGTGGTATCCGCCATGACAGCGGTGACCCTGATACTACACTGTCTGGCCCAAATGCGCCTGGGCGTGATCAAGCGCCGAAGGCGCCCGCTCCACGTATTCTCTCAGATCAATGAACGGGCCATCCTCCTGGCGGAGGATATCGAGCGCCGGCAAAAGGGAGTCGAGATCCTGTTCCTGGGAGAGGGCGACGACCCAGCGGTGCCGGAGCTGCGCCAGCAGCTGCGCTGCACCATCCTCAACGAGAAAGTCGAAAACCTCAAGGTCGATGCCAAGCGGCGCAAGGCATATTACTATTGCATCTCTGACGATCAGGAAAAAAACCTGAATGATGCGCTGTCTCTCCTGGACTTCCTGAAGGATAAGCCCCCTGCGGTGCAAAAAAACAACTCGATCTTCCTGTTCACCTCTGACCGGTCCGCTGAGTTGATGCTGGATTCCCTTCATAAGGGCCTTGTGAACATCAGTCTGATGGATATGAGGCGCACCGCTGTCTACGACCTGCTGACGCGGTATCCGCTCCCGCACTATGCCGTCAACGGCGAGATCCGTGTCCTGGTATGCGGTGCCACCGACCTGGGGGAGATCTTTTTGCGAAGCGCTGCCTGGTGCGGCCAGCTGGCAGGCTACCGGCTGCGCCTCCGCGTCATCGGGCGGGACCTCCAGGACTGGGCGGCCGACTTCCAGGCGCATTACCCTGGCCTTATGAGCGAGCGGTACTGCATCGAGTTTTTCAGCTACTCCAACGACTTGGAATTCCAGTCCGTCCTACGCTCCTGCGGAGCGGATGCCAACTATGTGGTGGTCGCCTGCGGCGGCGAGCCGGAGACGGTGGAAAAGGCCATCGCCCTGCGCCGCTTTCTTTACCGGACAGACGGGACGTTCCGTTGCGCTCCGCCGATCTTCGCCTATATCCCCAACGGGGAGAAGGCCAAAGCCGTGACCGCCCTGACCACAGCGGAGGCCCGGGCAGACCGGCGCATGTCCTATGACATCACCCCCTTCGGCACTGAGCCGGCGCTGTACACCTTCCGCAACATCACAGACTCCGACCTGGAACGCTTGTCCCGAAACGTACACCTGGTGTACGAGGACATCTTCAGCGACGGAGAGATCGACGTGTCCGCCGCTCTGGAGCGCTACAACCTGTTTGAGGTGAACAAGAGCTCCAACCGGGCCAACGCACTGCACATCCGCTATAAGCTGGCCATGCTGGGGCTGGATTACACCGACGATCCCCAGGCGGAGGAGGTGGACTTCCAGGCTTATCTCGCCCCGGACACCCTGGAGCGGCTGACTG
Source organism: uncultured Oscillospiraceae bacterium (assembly GCA_944386845.1). Classification (GTDB taxonomy): domain Bacteria; phylum Bacillota; class Clostridia; order Oscillospirales; family Oscillospiraceae; genus CALXCT01. Next base: position 17,093 of record CALXCP010000006.1, read on the forward strand.
TCGCCGAGCACGACCGCTGGATGGCCTTCCTGGAGAGTGAGGGGTGGGAGAGCGCCACCGTGGAGGAGGTCCGCGCCTACCAGGCCTCCGGGATCAGCAGAGGGCGTCACAACTGCCCGCTGCTGAAGCTGCACCCCTACATCTGTCCCTTCGGCGACCTGCAGGAGTGTTCCGACCAGCTCGGCCTGCCAGACTCCACTGTGTACGACCGGGAGCTGATCGCCCGCATCCCCGACATCCTGCATGACAAGTGGAATGTCTCCGGGAAGCGGTACTATATCGTAAAAATCAAATCTGAGCAGAGAGGATGAGCACCATGACGGAACGCGCAAAAAAGATCACCAATGTCTCCGATGGCCTGCAAGACGTCAAGGCCCCAGAGCCGCAGACGACAGTGCAGACGAAATTCGAGGCCTATACGGGAACTGAGCCCTACTTGTTCGTCAGCTATTCCCACCGGGATACCAAGAAGGTCTATCCCATCCTGGATGCCCTGTATGACAGGAAGTACCGGATCTGGTACGATGAGTCCTGCGAGAACGGGAACGACTTCCGTGAGGAGCTTCGGGAGCGCATCAAAAACTCCGAAGCGGTGATCCTGTTCGTCTCCGCAGCTTCCATGGCCTCTCCCTTCTGCGGCATGGAGATCATCGTGGCCCGGGAAAACGGGAAGCGGCTCTATCCGATCTATCTGCAGGATGACGCAGTCGTTCCGCCTGCCTTCGAGATCCTCCTCTCCAATACGCACCACAGCACGGCCAACAACATGGACAAGCTGCTCAACTCCATGGTGCGCGACCTGCCCGCCACCGCCATGGACCGTCTGACCATCCGGGAGAACAAGCTGGAAAAGTGCGAGAACAACGGCAGAAGCATCGAGGTGGATGACGGCATCACCGTCATCTGCGCCGGAGCCTTCAAAAACCGCAGCGCGCTGCATTTCATCAAGCTGCCTGACTCTCTGGAGGAGATCGAAGCGGAGAGCTTCCGCGGCTGCAGCAATCTAGAGCGGATGGATATCCCCACCCGGACCGGGCGGATCGGCACCAGTGCGTTCCGCGATTGTATCAAGATGAAGGCCCTCACCATCCATAACAGCAAGATCCGAATCGGGGAACGCGCTTTCGAGAACTGCGCCTCTCTGGAAAGCGTCACGCTGCCCGAGGGCCTGACCGAGCTGTACGGCGGCGTGTTCAACAGCTGCAAGAGCCTGAAAAAGATCGACCTGCCCGAGAGCCTGACGGTCCTGGGGGAGAGCGCGTTTTCCGACTGCGTGGGACTGGAATCCATCACGATCCCGGCGTCGGTGGCCAAGATCGACGACCTGGTATTCAACGGCTGCGTCAGTCTGACCCACGTTGAGCTGTCTGACGGGCTGAAGAAGATCGGCAAGGGCGCCTTTAAAAACTGCAGCGCCCTGACCAAGATCACCATACCCGCCTCGGTGACCAACCTCAGTGACGCGCTGTTCCGCGGTTGCGGGGCGATGCGCTCCATCAGCGTCGATCCCAAGAACAAGTTCTACAAGTCGGCTCCCAACAAGCGGGAGGGAAGCGACCATGTCCTGTTCAACAAGAACAAGTCGGTGCTCATCGCCTATCCCGCCAGCAGCCGTGAGGTCCAATATGACGTGCCTGACAGTGTGACCATCATCAGCGACTGGGCGTTCAGCGAGTGCAAGAAGCTCAACCGCATCACCATCCCCGACAGCGTCCAGGAGATCGGGGAGGGGGCGTTCTCCAACTGCGCTCTGCTGGACGAGGTGGAGATCCCCGACAGCGTCACCAAGATCGACGACTGCGCGTTCCGGGGCTGCGTCAGCCTGGAAAAGGTGGTCATCCCCTCCTCGGTGAAGGAGCTGGGCTGGGGACTGTTCGACAACTGCGAGGATATCGTGACAGTCTATTGTGACGAAGGGTCGCCGGCCCAGGAATACTGCATGCGCAACGGGATCCGTGATATGCGCATCTCGGGGAGCGAAACAGACTGATGGCAAAGATCCTATCTCTCATAAGGGAATTCGTAAAGCAGAACGTGGTGATGACGGTGGCCCTGGTCGCCGCCATCGTCACCAGCTTCATCGTCCCGCCGGACAGGGCGTATCTCGACTATTTTGATTACAAGACGCTGACCTGTCTGTTCTGTGTGCTGGCTGTGGTCTGCGCGCTGAAAAACATCCGCTTTTTCTACATCCTGGCCAAAAAAGTGGTGCTGTTGTTCCGAAACGCCCGGATGAGTATCCTGGCTCTGGTGTACGTCACCTTCATCGGCTCCATGTTCATCGCCAATGATATGGCGCTGCTGACCTTCCTGCCCCTGGGGTACTTCGTGCTGACCACCACAGGCAAAGAAAACTACATGGCGTTCACCTTCATCATGCAGAACATCGCCGCCAACCTGGGCGGGATGCTGACCCCCTTCGGCAACCCCCAGAACCTGTACCTCTACACCAAGTTCATGATCCCCACCCCGGAGTTCATGACGATCATGGCGCCTCCGTTCGTGCTGTCGGTGGTGCTCATCACTCTGTGCTGCATCATCTTCGTCAAGCCGGAGCCTCTATTGGTGGAGGATGAGCCCTCCCCGCTGCCACCGGCCCGGACAGTGCTGTACCTCTGCCTTTTCTGTCTGTCCATCGTCATCGTCTTCCGCGGGATCCCCTATTGGCTCGGCCTGATCATCATCCCGGTGGTCCTCTTTTTCGCCGACCGGAAGGCGCTGAAAATGGTGGACTACCCGTTGCTGCTCACCTTCGTGTTTTTCTTCATCTTTGCCGGGAACATGGCCCGCATCGAGGTGATCCGCGAATTCCTGTCCATGCTGCTGGAGCAGAGCACCCTGGTATTCAGTGTGATCTGCTGCCAGTTCATCAGTAACGTGCCCTCCGCCATCCTGCTCAGCCAGTTCACCACCAACTATCAGGAACTGCTGGTGGGCGTGAACATCGGCGGCACGGGCACCCTGATCGCGTCTCTGGCGAGCCTGATCACCTTCCGGGAGTACACCACCCGCAACCCGGGGAAGACGGGCTATTATGTGAAGATGTACTCCATCTTTAACTTTGCCTTCCTGATCATCCTCACAGTGTTCATGCTGGTCCTGTACAGCTTTTGACGCCGCAGGGCTCTGGGCTCGCTCAGCAAAAGATCGGAGATTTTCCTTGACGGCCGTTTCTCTTTGTGATAGGTTGAAACGGCACAGATGGGCGCTCCCGTCCCTCGGGGCGGGAGCGCCTCTTTGAGAGAAGAAGAGAGAAAAAGGGAGTGAAAAGCATGGAGCAGAAGCGGCTGAGCGCCCTGCTGCCCATCGGGGTGTTCCTGGTGCTCTATCTGGGCTTCGGCATCCTGTTCGAGTACGTTCTGAAGACAGAGGACGGCTTCTACGGCGTCCAGGCCATCGTGGTCTTTCTCATCGCCCTGCTGGTGGCGGTGGTCCAGGACCGGAAGCACACCTTCAACGAGAAGGTATCCATCATGGCCAAGGGTGTGGCCGACGACAACATCATCCTCATGTGCCTGGTGTTTCTGGCCGCCGGCGCCTTCTCCGGCGCCATCAACGCCGCCGGCGGCGCGGACAGCACGGTGAATCTGTTTCTCACCTTCCTGCCCGGAAAGGTGGCGGTGGGCGGGCTGTTCCTCATCGCCTGCTTCATCTCCCTGTCCATGGGCTCCTCCTGCGCCACCATCGCCGCCCTGGCCTCTTTCGGCGTGGGCATCAGCGAGGTCACCGGCTTCTCCCTGCCCCTGTGCCTGGGGGCCGTGGTCGGGGGCGCCATGTTCGGGGACAACCTGTCCATGATCTCGGACACCACCATCGCCGCCGTGCGCACCCAGGGGTGCGAGATGAAGGACAAGTTCCGGATGAATTTCTGGATCGTCCTGCCCGCGGCGGTGCTCACCTTCGTCATCTTCATCCTCATCACCCCCGGCGGAGACAGCATCGGGGACATCGGAGACTACAACGTGTGGAAGGTGATCCCCTATCTGGTGGTGCTGGTGGGAGCGGTCGCCGGTGTGAACGTCTTCGTCATCCTCATCATCGGCACCGTGCTGGCGCTGGGCGTAGGCATCGCCACCGGAGCCTTCCTCTGGACGGACAGCTTCCTGGTCCTCTTTGACGGCATCTCCGCCATGTATGACATCACGGTGATCTCGGTGGTGGTCTCCTTCATCGGCGCCCTGGTGAAGGAGGCCGGCGGCATCGCCGCCCTCATCGACCTGATCCACTCCCGCATCCGCACCCGGAGAGGGGCCCAGCTGGGCATCGGCGCCCTGGTGGTAGGGGTGGACATCGCCACCGCCAACAACACCATCGCCATCGTCATGAGCGGCCCCATCGCCAAGGAGATCAGCCGGGAATTCCACATCGACCCCCGGCGCAGCGCGTCCCTGCTGGACATCTTTGCCTCCGCCATGCAGGGCATCCTGCCCTACGGCGCACAGCTTCTCTATGCCGTGGGAGGGGCTGCAGCGGCCGGATACGCCATCAGCTCCATCCAGATCATCCCGTACCTCTTCTATCCGTTCCTCATGGCGGTGAGCGCTCTGGTATTCATCTTTGTGTTTGGGGACCGGGAGGACCGGAAGCCGGGTACTCGTACAGCCCCCAGAGCATAGAGTAGGGGAGAGAGGAGGGGTGGCCCATGGCCCTGCCCCCATTTGTCCTTTACCGCCGCGTCGACGCGGTGCGCTATGCCCACGCCTGGGCCCTGGGCCGGAACCCAGCCTACCACGACTTTGAGGCACTGGGAGGCGACTGCACCAGCTTCGCCTCCCAGTGCCTTTTCGCCGGCTGCGGCGTCATGGACTTCACACCCACCTTCGGGTGGTATTACCGCAGCATCCGGGACCGGGCCCCCGCCTGGACCGGGGTGGAGGAGCTGTTCCGCTACCTCACCCGAACGGCAGACACCCCCGGTCCGGCGGCCGTTTTGGCGCCGCTCCAGACGGCGGAGCCCGGGGACCTGATCCAGCTCCGGCTGGAGGGCGCGCCGCGCTTTGGCCACACCCCGGTGGTGGTGTCGGCAGGGAAGAGGCCCTCGCCTGAGAACATCCTGGTGGCGGCCCACTCCCAGGACGCCGACTGGCGGCCGCTGTCCACCTACCGGTGGGACGAGGTGCGTCTGCTGCATATCACCGGTGTCGCAGTATCTGTAAAGTGATCATACTTGCTCAATAAAGGAGGCACTTCGATGACTGACCGGGAGGCCAATCTCATACTGGCAGAAAAGAGCGCCGCCCGCTGCTGTGAGGTGCTCCGGGACCCCGACACCATCCCGGAGAAGGGGACCTTTCGTCCCTACCGGGCGTTCTTCCGCTACCGGGGCAGCAGGAATGAAGTCATGTTCCGCTTTGAACACCAGAGCGGTGACATCCGGCGGCTGATCCTTTCAGCGGTGCGTCCCGGGTACGACATGGCGGTCTCCCATTTTCTGATGCGGGGCACCAACCAGGAACTGCTGGACTACCTGTCCGACCGGGCCCATATCCCCGAGTGGCTGGATTCCTTCCGGCAGCTCTCTGACTCTCTGGATGAGAAGTTGGACTGAGGGTCTGGCCTGAAGCTATTGAATCTCTCAATTATATCAATATATGTAAAGTAAATTTCCTTTTCGATAATCGAGGTGCATGAAATGACCAGAAAGCGGCTTACGGTCCTGGCCGCCGCCGTCCTTGCTTTGCTGATCTGCGCCGCCGTCTGCGCCTTCCGCGGTCCGGTCATCGGAACGGTGTCCGGCGCTGAAAACGAGTTCATCGAGATCGACGGCATCACCTATATCGATGCCGACCTGACAGAGACGGATGTCGGCGGGTTTTCCGCCGCCGGCCGGGGGAGATACCTGGGCGTTGTCCGGAACGATTCCGCGACGATGCGTGTGTACCAGGTGAAGGGCGACGACAGCGGAGACCTTCTCTATGTCCGCTGGGAGTGGGAAGGAAAATTTTATATTCGAAATAATTAGAGCTCAAAACGACAGAGCCGGCGGGGAAGGCCCTGCCGGCTCTGTCGTTTATGGATCCTCGGGGTGGTCTTTGGGGCGGTCCTTTTTCTTCACTCTGGCCAGCGGGTTGGCCTTGGCCGCCAGTCGCAGGTCGTCGCTGGCCACATGGGTGTAGATCTGGGTGGTGTTCAGGTGGTCGTGGCCCAGTACCTCCTGCAGGGTGCGCACGTCTACGCCGTTTTGAAGCATCAGGGTGGCGGCGGTGTGCCGCAGCTTGTGGGAGGAGTATTGCCGGCTGTCCAGCCCGGCGGCGGCCAGGTGCTTTTTCACCAGCTTGTGCACCGCCGCCCGGGAGATCCTCCCGTGGGACCTGGTGATGAACAGGGCGTTGGGGTCGGTGACCGCCATGTGCTCCCGTACCGCCAGCCAGTCCCGGATGGCCTGGATACAGGCGTCGTTGAGGTACAGCACCCGCTCCTTGTTGCCCTTGCCCAGCACCCGGAGTTGGTCGCCCCGGACGTCGCCCAGGTCCAGCCCCACCAGCTCCGAGATCCGCAGCCCGCAGTTCAGGAACAGGGTCAGGATGCAGTAGTCACGCTCCCGGTTGGGACCGTCCACGTGGTCCAGCAGGGACACGCTCTCTTCCAGATCCAGGTATTTGGGCAGAGATTTCCTTAATTTGGGGGAATCCAGGTCCTGCATGGGGTTTTCGGACAGCAGCTTGGCCTTTACGGTGAGATACTTGTAAAAAGAACGAATGGTGGCCACCTTGCGGGCCTTGGAGGCGGGCAGCAGGCCGGGGGTCTGGCCGGAGCTGTTGGGATGGGCCACGCGGTCCCGGCTGAGATAGTCCATATAGGCGTACACGTCGGTGAGCGTCACCGAGCGCACCAGGGCCAGATCCACGTCGTCGATGGAGATCTGATCCATGGGCGTGTCCCGGGACACCATGCGGCGGTCCCACTTGAGGAAGCGAAAAAAGTTGCGCAGATCCAGATAGTATTCGTCCACGGTCCGGGACGAATGGCCCTGGATGGTCTGATGGTAAGTGAGAAAATCGCGGATGATTCGCGGCGCCTCGGCACGATAGTCCAGTGACATTTCGGCGGAGAAATACACGGACGGAGCGGCTGACGCCCTGAAAACGGCGTTCCCCCTCCTCTCAAGTCAACAAAATTTTTATTTTGTTGACTTGAGGATGTGTTTCCCCAAGCCCCCCTCTCCATGGTCTTCAACTCAGACATACGGCGGCCTGCGCACAGCGCGACACCGTCCAGTGTCCAGGTAGTGTCTCATCGTCATTCGCTCTCCGGCGCTCACAGGAACGCCGCGATGGCCTCCCGGATGTTGGACACCCGGATCAGGTCCAGCCCCTTGGGCGGTTTGATCCGGGCGCTGCCCCGGGACGGGATCATGCATTTGGTGAAGCCCAGCCGGCCCACCTCGGCCAGCCGCTGCTCCAGCCCGTTCACCGCCCGGAGCTCACCGGTGAGGCCCACCTCACCGATGGCGGCCAGGTCGCCGGGCACCGGCCTGTCGCGGAAGCTGGACGCCATGGAGATCACCGCCGCCAGGTCGGCCGCCGGCTCATCCAGATAGAGCCCGCCGATGACGTTGACATAGCAGTCGCAGCTGTTCACCTGCAGCCCGCCCCGCTTCTCCAGCACGGCCAGCAGCATGGCGCAGCGGTTGTAGTCCAGTCCGTTGCTGGTGCGCCGGGGATTGCCATACGCCGTGGGGGCCAGCAGAGCCTGGATCTCGGCCAGCACCGGGCGAATGCCCTCCATGGCGCAGGTGACACAGGTGCCCGGAGCGTTCTCCGGCCGGCCCTCCAGCAGCAGCTCAGAGGGATTCGGCACCTCGGCCAGTCCCTCGTCCCGCATCTCGAACACCCCGATCTCATTGGTGGCGCCGAAGCGGTTTTTGGCCGCCCGCAGGATGCGGTGGGTCTGGTGCTGCTCTCCCTCAAAATAGAGCACGCAGTCCACCATGTGCTCCAGCACCTTGGGTCCGGCGATGGAGCCCTCCTTGTTCACATGGCCGATGACGAAAACGGTGACCCCCTCCCCTTTCGCCAGCTGCATCAGCGCCATGGTGCAGTCCTTCACCTGGGTGATGCTCCCCGGGGGCGAGGCGATCTCCTGCCGGAACATGGTCTGGATGGAATCCACGATGAGGATGTCTGGCTTCAGCTCAGCCGTCGCCTGCAGCACGTCATCCAGGTCGGTCTCGGACAGCAGATAAAGGCTCTCCGCCCGGATCCCCAGCCGCTCGGCCCGGAGCTTGATCTGCCGCTCAGACTCCTCTCCGGAGACGTAGAGCACCTTGGAACTCCGGCACAGCTGGTCGCAGATCTGGAGCATCAGGGTGGATTTTCCGATGCCCGGCGCGCCGCCCACCAGCACCAGGGAGCCCTGCACCGCGCCGCCCCCCAGCACCCGGTCCAGCTCGGACAGGCCGGTGGAAAAGCGCAGCTCCTGGGTGGACTCGATCTCCTTCAGTGCCTTGGGCGTCCCCACAGGCCCCAGAGATGAGGCGGCCGTCCGCCCCCTCCCCTTCCCGGCGGCGGGCCGGCTCTCCTGGGGACGCTCCACGATGGTGTTCCAGGCACCGCAGGCGGGGCACTTCCCCTGCCATTTTGGCGTCTCGTTGCCGCACTCGGTACAGTAAAACAGTGTCTTGGCCTTCATGGCTCCGCTCCTCCGCCGCCCTGGGCCTGGAGATATGCCGCCACCAGCGACAGGGCGATCTTCGTCTGATACTCCCCCGTCTCCAGCCGGCGGGCCTCCTCCGGATTGGACAGGAAGCCGCACTCCACCAGAAGAGCCGGGCAGCTGATATGATTCATGAGATAGACGCTGTCCGGGATGACCTTTGCCAGGCGGTGGTTCTCCTGGTCCAGGGCGGTGCGCAGCGTCTCCTGGGTGACCTCCGCCCAGGCGCCGGACAGTGCCTCGTTGCTGTAAAACACCTGGGCGCCGCTGTAGCGCCCGTCGGGATAGCTGTTCTGGTGGACGCTGAGCAGGACGGCGCCCTCCGTCCCCTCCACCAGGGCCACCCGGTTCTCCAGGTCGGAGCGCTTCTTCTCCCGCAGGGTCTCCGCCCCTTCGTCGTGAAGGGACCGGTCGTCCTCCCGTGTCAGGATGGTGGGAATGCCGCAGAATCCGGCCAGCAGGTCCACCCGCCGGACAACGGCCAGGTTCAGGTCGCTCTCCCTGGTCCCGGTGACCGAGACGGCGCCGCCGTCCTCCCCGCCGTGGCCGGCGTCCAGGATCAGCGTCGTCCCCCGCAGGGACGCCGGCCCCAGGGTAGGCACGCCCGCTCCCGCCGGGGCCAGCCTGGGCAGGGCAAGCACCAGAGCCGCCCCAGCCAGCAGCAGAAAAATTTTTTGCCTGTCCAGCTTCATCGGATCTCCCCCCTGCCCCACGGTATGTGGGAAAAGGGGGCGCTATGTCATTATACCATGCCTCCCCGGAAAAAGGAAGCCGCTCTTTCCCGCGCCGCATGACATAGGATGAAGGGCGGAGACCAACTCCGCAGTCTGACCAAAGGAGGAAGCCCAACTTGTATTCCGACAAGACATCTCCCCGGCAGGAGACCGCCTGCAGCGACGCCAACGGCACCATGCCCAGCTGCGCCCCGCTGGCCGTCCCCTACGTCCCCTTTCAGCAGTATGGGGCCAAGAAATACTCCCAAGCCGACGCCCTGAACAACGGCACCCTCTTCCCCGGCCTGAATCTCCCCTTCAAGGCCAAGGAGACCGGGCGCAACGTGGTGGACAGCGCTCTGTCTGAGCTCCAGGCCCTGGAGTTCGTGGTGGCAGAGCTGAATCTCTACCTGGACACCCACAGCGACGACGCCGAGGCCTTCCAGCTCTTCAAGCAGTACTCTGCCATGGAGGCGGAGGCCAAAAAGAAATATGAGGAGGCCAACGGCCCGCTGACCCTCAGCGCCGCGGCTGCCGGCGACAAATACAGCTGGCTCACCGCCAGCTGGCCCTGGAACTATCCGGAAGGGGGCGCGAAATAATGTTCGTCTATGAGAAAAAGCTCCAGTATCCTGTGAAGATCGCCACGCCCAACCCTAAGCTGGCCTCCTTCATCATCAGCCAGTACGGCGGGCCGGACGGCGAGCTGGGGGCCTCCCTGCGCTATCTCAGCCAGCGGTTTTCCATGCCCTATCCCGAGCTCAAGGGCCTGCTCACCGACATCGGTACCGAGGAGCTGGGCCACCTGGAGATGATCGGCGCCATCGTCCATCAGCTCACCCGGAACCTCACCGACCAGCAGGTGCGGGAGGGCGGCTTCGCCCCCTATTTCGTGGACCACACCACCGGCGTCTACCCCGCGGCGGCGGCCGGCTTCCCCTTCAACGCGGCCAGCATCGCCGTGAAGGGAGACGTCATCTGCGACCTCACCGAGGACCTGGCGGCGGAGCAGAAGGCCCGGGTCACCTATGACAACATCCTGCGCATGTGCGACGACCCCGATGTCACCAACGTCATCCGCTTCCTCCGGGAGCGGGAGATCGTCCACTTCCAGCGCTTCGGCGAGGCCCTGCGCCTGGCCAAGGAAAAGATGGACCAGAAGAACGTCTATTTCACCAACCCCGCCTTCGACAAATGAGCGCGGCGGCGGGCGTCCCACCGGGACGTCCGCCGCCTTTCCTTCAGCCCAGACAGGTGCCGCAGGGCTCATAGCCCATGGCCTCCAGCTCCTCCGCGGTGCCGGTGTAGTCCTGCCGGTTGTCCTCGCTCATGGTGGTCACGCCGGAGCAGTCGGGCAGATGGTATTTCCCGGAGCGGGTGTTCAGAACATAGCGGGTCTCCCCCGCTTCCGCCGGTCCGCTCTCCTCTGGGGACGGCGCGGGGGCCCCCGTCTCCCAGCTCTCCCCGGTGGCATAGTCGATGGTGATGCCCGGCTGGCAGTTGTAGGCGTAGACGTGGAAGCACACGCCCTCTCCCTCGTCCTCCACCGACCAGCCCTCCATCACCACCCCGCTGGCCACCAGGTCGTCGCCGTCGTAGACGGGGGTGACCCGGTAGAGGACGTGGCCGCCGGTCTCCTCCACATAGCTCGCCACCCCGTTCTCAAAGGGGAGCATCCCCTCGATGTTCAGATACCGGGTGCCGGTGATGAGGTTGCGCTCATTGTCGTTCTCCGCGGTGAGCTGGTAGCCGATGAGGTGGCAGCGGTTGTAGAGATACCCCCCGTCCACGACATCGTACTCCACCGAGTGCCACCCGCTGGGGGTGACGCCGCTGATGCTCTCCCGCTCCTCCCCTTCCTCGGGCATGGTGTCCAGGCACACGTTGGCGAAGGCGGCGCCGCACCGGCCGTAGGCGTCCAGGGAGCTGTACGTCTCGAATGCCTCGGTGATGGCCAGCTCCTCCGGAGTGAAGTCGGGCACCCCGTCCCCGATGACCACATAGGGCTCCCCATCAAAGGGGGGCACGTCCCCCAGGTCATCCACCGTAACAACGATGGGCGGAAAGGCTCCGCAGGCGGACAGCAGCAGGGCCGCGGACAGCAGCAGGGCGCTGAGCAGTTTCTTCATAGCGGTCTCTCCCCTCTTTCTTTTTCAGGGCCAAGATGCCACAGGGACGGTCCGATAAACCGGACCGTCCCCTCTCCCGGGGCATTTTACGGATCGATCAGGCTGTCCGGATCCCGGCTGTTCTGGATCGTCTGGATGCTGAGCACCGCCACGATGATGACGATGCCTGTGATGTCTGTCATGGTGCCCGGGTAGATCAGGGAGAGCCCGCCCAGGACGGACAGCAGCCGCAGCGCCCAGTTCATGGGCCGCAGGAAATATCCCACCAACCCGGCCGCGATACCAAAAACGCCGAACATGGACGAGATCAACATTTGGACGACGTCCAGCGGCGTCGTATCGATGAGGAGCACGGACGGACTGAGCACGAAAATGTAGGGCACGATAAATCCGGCGATGGCCAGTTTCGTGGCGTTCCCCGCTGTACGCAGAGGATCGCTCCCGGCGATCTCCGCTCCGGCAGAGGCGGCGACGGCCACCGGCGGCGTCAGGTCAGAGACGATCCCAAAGTAGAACAGGAAGAAATAGGCCGGCAGCGGATCTGCCCCCAACTGGGTCAAAACAGGGACACAGATGGCTGACAGGATGCAGAAATTGGCTGTCGTAGGCACGACCATCCCCAGCATCAAGCATACCGCCATGACCACCACCAGCGCCGGCAGCAGCCATCCCTCCTGGAGCGGCGATGACCAGAGGATGATCAGCTCAGGGAGACCGGATCCCATGATCACGCCAACGACGATCCCCGCCATACTGCAGGAAACCGCCACAGTCAGGGTGCTCCGGGCGCCCTCCGCCAGGGCGTCCAGCGCCTTGCCTGGGGTGAGCATATCGTCCCGGTTCACCGCACCCGCCGCGATGGCCGCCAAGATGGACAGCACTACCACATGAGTCAGGGGAAGCGGCTGGGTCACGATCAGCATGACCAGGAGCAGCAGGGGCAGCAGCAGGAAACCCTTCTGCCGGATCAGCGACCAAACACCGGGCACCTCCTCCCGGGGAAGGCCCTTCAGCCTCCCCTTCCGGGCCTCCAAATGCACCTCCACGAAGATACCTGCGAAATACAGCAGCGCCGGCAGCAGAGCCCGGCGAATAACGTCGGAGTAAGGCACCTGCGCCGCCTCTGCCAAAAGGAAGGCGGCCGCCCCCATGATGGGGGGGATCAGCTGGCCGCCGGTAGAGGCGGCTGCCTCCACTGCACCGGCAAACTCTCCCCGATATCCCGCACGTTTCATCATGGGGATGGTGGTCGAACCGGTGGACACCGTATTGCCCACCGAAGAGCCCGAGGTCATGCCGCACAGAGCCGAGGCGATCACCGCCACCTTGGCCGGGCCTCCAGAAGATCTGCCTGCCAAGGCAACGGCCAGATCGGTGAAGAAGGAAGAGCTGCCCGCCTTCTCCAGGAAAGCTCCAAAGATAAAAAACAGCGCGATATATTTGGCGCACACCTCCACCGGGAGGCCCACCGCGCCGCCCCACTCACCGGTAATGCAGAAGATTTGCTCCATCACCCGGGCTGGAGAGCTCTGAAGGAACGCAAAGATCAGGGCCGCTGCGGTGATGCATGTCAAGGGAAGCCCCACACATCGGCGGCACAGCTCCCCCAGAGAGGTCAGCCCCACCGCGCCGACCACCAGCTCCCAGCCCGCCAAGCTGTAAAGCTGAGGCGGTTGAGTCCCCCGGAAGGCGAACCAAAACAGAGCTCCCGCTCCAGCGGCCATCAGTACCACGTCAAACCAGGGGATATGGTCATCCCGCCGCTCCTCTTTTCGGTGGGGAAACACCACATAGCCCAGCAGGATGCATATCCCCAAAAAGGCGGGCAGCCACACCCGGTCCGGCGGTGTGAAAAACACCGCGATGCCCATCGTGACCAGCGATAAAAGCGCCAGCGCCCCCCGGACCACCCGGCGTGGACCTGCGGTCCAATGGCGGGTATTGGACCTTCGCTCATATTTTTCTGCGATTTTCCGGGCCGTCTCCCGGTGTGCTGCCCCCTCCTGGAGGCAGCGTTCGCCGTCGATTCGGTCTGGCATGCACAGGTCCTCCTCCCCCGCTCCGCCCCTCGCTGCAGCGGGGCAAAAGCACGATATCCTGGCTCTATGATACCTTCTTTTCCCTGCTTTTTCAAGAGGTCAGGGCCGTCAGCGGCTTCCTCCGCGAAGGATGCCGCTCCTGTCCACTTCCCGGACGATCTCCTCCATATCGGGTACCGGCCGGACCAGGGCGAAGCGGACGTGGCCCTCCCCCAGCTCGCCGAAGGCGGCGCCGGGGGTGCACAGCAGGCCGGTGCGCTGGAGCAGCTCAAAGCAGAAGTCCACCGAGTTCGTCCGCCCGCAGGGCAGAGGCGCCCAGACGAACATGCTGCCCTGGCTGTCGGGCACGTCCCAGCCCACGGAGCGCAGGCCGCCGCACAGGGCGTCCCGCCGGGCCTGGTACTCCGCCCGGTTCCGGGCCACGCTGTCCTGAGGCCCGTTGAGGGCGGCGATGGCGGCGTGCTGCACCGGAAGGAAAATGCCGTAGTCGATCTGAGAGCGCAGCCGCCGGAAGGCGGACACGATCTCCCGGTTGCCCAGCACGAAGGAGATGCGGGCCCCGGTGAGATTGTAGGTCTTGGACAGGGAGTTGAACTCCACCCCCACCTCCCGGGCCCCGGGGTAGCTCAGGAAGGACTTGCCCTCCCGTCCGTCGTAGAGGATCTCAGAGTAGGCGTTGTCGTGGACGATGATGATGTGATTCTTCTCCGCGAAGGCGATGAGCTCCTCATAAAAGGCGTCGGGCGCCGTGACGCACACCGGGTTGGCAGGATAGGACACCACCATGAACCTGGCGGCCCGGGCCGTCTCCGCCGGGATCTCCGACAGGTCGGGCAGGTAACCGTTCTCCCGCCGCAGGGGGTAATGTACGATCCTTGCCCCGCTGAGGAAGGGGCCGATCTCAAAGATGGGGTAGCCCGGGTCGGGCACCAGTACCACATCCCCCGGGTCGCACAGGGCCAGCCCGATATGGGCCAGCCCCTCCTGGGAGCCGTATACCGCCATGAGCTCGTTCTCCGCCAGCTCCACCCCATAGCGCCTCCGGTACCAGTCCTGCACCGCCCGCACCAGCTCGGGCAGCTCGGCGAGGGAATAGCGGTAATTGGCCGGGTCTGAGGCCGCTTTAACCAAGGCCTGGACCACATGGGGCTCGGGCAGGAAGTCCGGGGTCCCGATGGACAGGTTCCAGACGGTCCTCCCCTCCCGCAGCAGCTCGTTCTTCTTCTCGTCCAGCACGTTGAAGATCCCCGGCTGGAAGCTGTCCATCCGCCGGGCCAGTTTTATTTCCATCTCTCTTGACGTTCCTCTCTGTCTGTTCTGACTGTGGTCACTCTGATTTTTGAAGCAGGGCCAAAAAGCCCGCCTCGTCCAGCACGGGGATACCCAGCTCCTGGGCCTTGCGCAGCTTGGAGCCGGCGGCCTCTCCGGCCACTACGCAGCTGGTCTTTTTGGACACGGCGGAGGACACCTTGCCCCCCAGGGCCTCGATGCGCTCCCCCGCCTCCTTCCGGGTCATGGAGCTCAGCTCCCCGGTGAGGACGAAGGTCTGTCCGGCCAGGGCGTCCCCCGCCGGGGCGGACAGGCTCTCCATGTTCACCCCCGCCTCCCGGAGGCTGTCCACCAGATGCCTCCCCTGAGGGCTGTGGAGCCAGGTCAGGATGGAGTCGGCGGTGATCTCCCCGATGTCCGGGACGGCGGTGAGCTCCTCCCGGCTGGCCCGGAGCAGTTCGTCCATGCTGCCGAACCGGGCTGCCAGGATCTTGCCCGCCTTCTCCCCCACCTGCCGGATGCCGAAGGCGTACAGCAGACGGGACAGGTCGTTTTCCTTGGACTTCCGGATGGCGGCCAGCAGCTTCTCTGCCGAGCGCTTGCCCATCCGGTCCAGGGCGGCCACCTGCTTCTCGTCCAGGCGGTACAGGTCGGCCGGCGTCTTCACCATCCCGGCGTTCACCAGGGCCTCCACCACCGCGGGCCCCAGCCCCTCGATGTCCATGGCGTCCCGGGAGGCGAAATGGGTCAGGTTGCGCAGCAGCTGGGCGGGACACTCCGCCCCTGTGCAGCGGATGTGGGCCCCGTCCTCGTCCCGGACCACCGGGGCCCCGCACACCGGACAGGTGTCGGGCAGATGGTAGGGCACGGTGCCCTCCGGCCGCTTCTCCTTCACCACAGAGACGATCTCCGGGATGATCTCTCCCGCCTTCTGGACGACGACGGTGTCCCCCACCCGGATGTCCTTCTCGGTGATGAAGTCCTGGTTGTGGAGGGTGGCGTTGGTCACCGTCGTCCCTGCAAGGCGGACCGGCTTTACGATCGCCTTGGGCGTAAGGACGCCGGTGCGTCCCACCTGCACCACGATGTCCTCCACCACGCTCTCCTTCTGCTCGGGGGGATACTTGTAGGCCACCGCCCAGCGGGGGAATTTCGCTGTGCTGCCCAGCTGCTCCCGGTCTGTAAGGTTATTTACCTTTACGACCGCTCCGTCGATGTCAAAGGGGTAGTCCTCCCGGTGCTCCCCGATGTCCGCGATGAGGGCGGCGGCCTGCTCCGACGTGTCTGCCAGCCGGTAGTCGATGACCTTGAACCGGTGCTCCCGCAGCCAGTCCAGCGCGGCCGAATCGGTGTCGAACCGTCCGCCGTCCCAGTACTGGATGTTGAAGATTTGGATGTCCAGCCGCCGGGAGGCGGCCACTCTCGGGTCCAGCTGCCGGATGGAGCCGGCGGCGGCGTTGCGTGGGTTGGCCATCAGCGGCTGTCCCCGGAGCTCCCGCTCCTCGTTGATGGCCTGGAAGGCAGCCTTAGGCATGAACACCTCGCCCCGGACGATGAGGGTGCCGGGCACCCCCTCCAGGGACAGGGGGATGGAGCGGATGGTGCGCAGATTCTCCGTCACGTCCTCCCCGATGCGCCCGTCCCCCCGGGTGGCGCCCCGGACAAAGGCTCCGTCCCGGTACTCCAGGGCGATGGAAAGCCCGTCCACCTTGGGCTCCACCAGATAGGCCGGCCGCTTCAGGCTCTCCCGCATCCTCTGGTCGAACTCGTCCAGCTCCCCCACCGAGAACACGTCCTGCAGGCTCTCCAGAGGCACCCGGTGCTCCACCTGGGCGAAGCCCTCCACCGCCTGCCCCCCCACCCGCTGGGTGGGAGAGTCGGGGGTGACCAGCTCGGGGTGTTCTCCCTCCAGCTCCTCCAGCCGCCGCAGCAGCCGGTCATACTCATAGTCGGGGATGGTGGGGGCGTCCAGGACGTAATAGCGGTAGTTGTGCTCGTTCAGCGTCCGGCGCAGGCCGTCGATCTCCTCTCTCGGATCCATGGCGACACTCTCCTCTTCTGTGATCATTGGTCCACTTGGATGAAGGTCCCTGGCACACCGCCCACGATGATGCTCTCCGCCAGGCAGACCTGGCTGTCCACCTCGGTCTCCACCGTCCCGCCGGGGAGCAGGATCTGGATGGGGATGTGGACGGACAGCATCACCCGGTGCAGGGTTTGGTTGATGCCCGCGTCGGAGAACTGCTGCTCCACCCGGGACTCCACCGTCCCCACCCACAGGGCCTGGACCCTGAGGGACGGCCCCCGTCCGGACAGGATGTCCCAGCCCAGCAGGGTGCCCAGGGGCAGGTCCACCCGGTTCAGGTCCATCCCCTCGATGTTCTCCACCATCCGGGCCACCACCTCTCCCCGCACCGCGTTCACCGCGGCCACGTCGCTGGAGGCGGCGGCGACCCGCCCGCTGTCGTCCCGCTGGAGCCGGACGATCTCCTCATAGCCCATATCCAGCTCCTCCAGCACCTGCCCCACCGTCTCGTTGAGGATGCGGTTGACCTGGTTGTTCACCTGGTCGGCCGCCGCCACCGAGAGGACGGGGTAGATCCGCAGGGACAGCCCGGCCATACAGGCCGCCGCGAGCCCCACCCCCAGCAGAACGGTGAGCAGCCAGCCGGGCGGGCGGAGCTCCCAGGCGGGGCCGCAGAGGACAGGCCGGCGGCGGGGACGCCGATGGCGGAACGCTGGGCGCAGCATACAGTCTCCCCCCTTCGGGACACTCTATGCCGCCCTGCGCCCGTCCGATGCCCCTTTAGTCCCGGAGCAGCTGGTCCACCGCCAGGAGGATGCCCGTCTTGCCCGACTCATAGGTCAGGCCGCCCTGCATGTAGACGGTGTACGGCTCCCGCATGGGGGCGTCGGCGGACAGCTCGATGGACGCCCCCTGGATGAAGGATCCCGCCGCCATGATGACCTGGCAGTCGTAGCCCGGCATGTCCCAGGGCTCCGGCGTGACGTAGGAGTCCACCGGCGCCCCCATCTGGATGCCCCTGCAAAACTTCTTCAGCGGCTCCGGGGCGCCGAAGTGGATCATCTGGATGATGTCGTGCCGGAGAGCGGTGGAGACCGGGTCGGTCTCATAGCCCAGCAGCTCCATCATCCGTGCGCCGAACACGGCGGTCTTCAGCGCCTGCGCCACCGTGTGGGGCGCCATGAACAGCCCCTGGTACAGCAGGCGGTTGTTGCCCAGGGTGCAGCCGCACTCCCGACCGATGCCCGGGGTGGTGAGCCGGGCGGCGGCCATCTCCACCAGTTCCTTTTTGCCCACGATGTAGCCGCCGGTGGGGGCCAGACCGCCGCCGGGATTTTTGATGAGGGAGCCAAAGATGAGGTCGGCCCCCACCTGAGTGGGCTCCCGCTCCTCCACGAACTCGCCGTAGCAGTTGTCCACCGCCACCCACACATGGGGGTTGGCCTCCTTGATGACGGCGATCATCTCGCCGATCTCGTCCACGCTGAGAGAGGCCCGGGTGGCATACCCCCGGGAGCGCTGGATGAGCACCACCTTCACCCGGGGGTCCCGGGCGGCCTCCGCCATCCCGGCCAGGTCGGGCTTATCCTCGGGGGTCAGGTCCACCTGCCGGTACTCCACCCCGTATTCCTTCAGGGAGCCCGGCCCCTTGTCGGTCACCCCGATGACCCCCAGCAGGGTATCGTAGGGAGCGCCCACGGCGGAGACCAGCACGTCTCCGGGCCGCAGCAGGCCGAACAGGGCGCAGGAGATGGCGTGGGTGCCGTTGACGAACTGGATGCGCACCAGCCCGTCCTCACCGCCGAACACATCGGCATAGATGGCATCCAGCTTGTCCCGGCCCACATCGTCATAGCCGTATCCGGTGGTGCCGGCGAAATAGCCGTCGGCCACCCGGTACTTCTGGAAGGCGCCCAGCACCTTCCGGGTGTTCTCCTCCGACACGGCGTCGATCCGGGCAAAGCAGGGCTCGATGTCCCGCTGGGCCTGGGCGGCCAGCTCCCGCACCCGGTCGCTCACGTGGAGGGCGATCTGTTCACTCATACGTTCTCAAGCTCACTTTCCGCAAATGCTTTGATCAAATCGGCACAGGCCCGCAGATCGGACAGCTGGACCAGCTCCGCCGGGTTGTTCAGGTGGCGCACCGGGACGGATACCCCGCCGGTGAGCACCCCCACCCGGGTGGTGTAGACGGCGCCGGCATCGCTCCGCCCCGCCTTGTACACCTCCCGCTGCGCTGGGATGCCCCGCCGGGCGGCCAGCCCGTCCAGCAGAGCGATGGCCCTCGGGTGGCAGATCACCGCCCCGTCCATCACCTTCACGGCGGCCCCGGCACCCAGGACGCAGCTGCCCCGGTGGTCGGCCTCGGGCACGTCGTCGGCGGCGGTGGCGTCCACCACCACCGCGTAGTCAGGGTCCACGGCATAGGCCGCCGTCTTCACCCCCCGCAGCCCGGTCCGGGACTGGGCCGTGAACACGAAATACAGGTCGTTGGGGGAGTCGCTCAGCTCCTCCATGGCGGTGAGCAGAGCGGCGCAGGGGGCCCGGCTGGACAGGCCGGAGGCCAGGACCCGGCCCCAGCGCTCCTCCGCCGGGACATGGAAGGCGGCGGTGTCCCCGAGGGCCACCAGGTGCTCCGCCTCCCCCCTGCCGCCGGCCCCCACGTCCAGGTAGAGGTTGGAGACGGTGAAGTCCTCCCCCGCCTTGTCCGGGGTGACGGCGATGAGGCCGGTCATCCCATTGGCCAGGCGCACCGTCCGGCCCGCCAGCTGCCTGGCGGCGAGGCCGCCCACGGCGGCGAAGCGGAGGTAGCCGTCGGGCTGGATGTGAGAGATCACCACTCCCGCCGTGTCCATGGGGGCGGACAGCATCACCCGGGGGCCCGGCCCCTTCCGGTGACAGATCAGGTCGCCCATCACATCCACCGTATGCTCGTCGCACAGACCGCGGACCCGCTCCAGCAGGACGGCGCGCACTCCCGCCTCCCGGCCCGAGACCCCGTGGGCCTCTGTCAGCAGCTTCAGTGTCTCAAACAGCTCCATATCCATCCTCCTCAAGCTCCCCGGCCATGGCGTTCAGGAACAGCCTCGTTAGCCGGAGCATGGGCTCCAGATCCCCCACGTCGGCCACGCTGGACGGGGAGTGGAGATACCGCACCGCGGCGGAGATGCCCGCCGCCCGCACCCCGGCCTTGGTGCGCTGGATGGTGCGGGCATCGGTGCCGCCGGAAACGTACTCCTTGGTCTGCCAGGGGATCCCATGGGTCCGGCACAGGCCGGTGAGCGTCTCGTACAGCCCCCGGTCGTAGACCGTCCCCCCGTCCATGAAGGGGATCACCGGTCCCTTTCCCGGGGCGCACACCCGCTTGTGGGCGGGGACGGTGGCGCAGTCGGCGGCGGTGGTGCCCTCCAGCACCAGGGCCACCTGGGGCGTCACCGAAAAGGCGGCGCCAAAGGCCCCCCGGGTGCCCACCTCCTCCTGGACGGTGAAGGCGAAGGTGCAGTCCAGGGGCAGCGGCTCCTTCAGCAGAGTGAGCAGCACGGCGCAGCCGATCCGGTCGTCCAGAGCCTTGGCCTTGAGCAGGCCGCTCCCGAACTCCACGCAGCCCCCGGAGAACACGGCATAGCTGCCCAGGGGCACCCGGGCCCGGGCCGCCTCGCCGGATGGGGCGCCGATGTCGATATACAGCTCGTCCACCCTGGGCACGGAGCTGCGCTCCGCCGCCTTCACCAGGTGGACCGCCTTCATGCCGATGACGCCGGGGATGTGCTCCGGCCCCACCAGCACGGGCTTGCCGATGGCCACCCGCCGGTCCACGCCCCCCACGAAGCGAAAGCGCAGATAGCCCTCGTCGGTGACCTCGGTGACGATGAGGCCTACCTCGTCCATGTGGGCGGCCAGCAGCAGCCGGTCCCCGGTGCGCCTGGCCCCCCGCTTGAACACGATGAGGCTGCCCATGGCGTCCTCCCGGACGGAATCGGCGAAGGGCTCCGCCTGCTCCCGGATGAAGTCCCGCACCCGGTCCTCAAAGCCGGACACTCCGTCCAGCATGCACAGGGTCTTCACCAGCTCGGTCACAGGGCTCCCCCCTTCCCCAGGTCGGCGATGAAGGCGGCCAGCAGCCGGGCCAGCCCCTCCAGGTCGGACAGCTGCACCACCTCCACCGGGGTGTGCATGTACTTCAGTGGCAGGGACAAAAGCCCTGTGGCCACCCCCTCCCGGGAGATCTGGAGCACCCAGGCATTGGTGCCCGAGTCGCCGGGCATGACCTCCAGAGAGACGGGGATGCCCTCTCGCCTCGCCGTCTCCTCCAGCTTCCGGGACACCCACCGGGTCATGTTGGGCCCCACCCCCACGGCGGGGCCGGAGCCCAGGGGAAAGGTGCCCGACTTGGGCCCGTCCGGGGTGCGGCCATGGGTGACGTCCACCGCCACGCACAGGTCGGGCCGGGCCGCGAAGGCCCCGGTGGCCGCCCCGGCGCCCCCCGTCTCCTCAAAGGTGGAGCAGAGCACCGTCAGGTCCACGTCCAGCTCCACATCCTTCAGCAGCTCCAGCGTCCGCAGCAGGGCGGTGACACAGGCCCGGTCGTCCAGCGCCTTGCCGCACACCTGGTCCTCTCCCAGCCGGAAGCACTCCGCCCGGTACACCGCCCGGGTGCCCACGGGCACCGCCGCGGCGGCCCTCTCCTGGTCCATGCCGATGTCGATGCGCAGCTGGTCCAGGGGGATGGTCTTCTCCATCTCCTCCGCCGTCTGCAGGTGGGGCGGAAGGGCGGCCACCACCCCGAACAGGGGCGGGTCGGTGAGCAGGGTCATCTCCCGCCCGGGCAGCACCCGGGCGTCCACCCCGCCGATGGTCTGAAAGCGGAGATAGCCCTCCTCCACCCCGGTGACCACGAAACCGATCTCGTCCAGGTGGGCGTCCAGCAGAAGCCGGGGGGCGCCCGGCTTCCCGCAGTCCCGCTCCCCCACCGCGTTGCCCAGCCGGTCGATGGACACCCGGTCCACCAGCGGGGCCATAAGGGCGCAGGCCGCCCGGGCAGCCGCCTCCTCCGAGCCCGAGGGGGCGGGCAGCTCACTGAGCCGCTTCAGCGTCTCGAACAGGTCCACGGCCTCAGCCCTCCTCCAGCCCGTTCACCAGGTCCTTGAAGGCCTGGCCCCGCTCCATGAAGTTCTTGAAGCGGTCGAAAGAGGCGCTGGCCGGCGAGAGGATGACCACGTCGCCGGGCCGGGCCCTGCGACGGGCCTCCGCCACCGCGGCGGCCAGGTCCTCCGTCTCCACGATGGGCAGCGCCGCCGGATCGTATCCCGGGGCGGCCTGGGCGGCGGCCCGAATCTTGGGGGCGGTGGCCCCTGTCAGGATAAGGAGCTTTACATGCTCCACCAGCTCAGGGCCCAGGGGGTCATATGGGATGTGCTTATCGTACCCGCCGGCGATGAGGATGACCTTCTCCCGGAAGGAGCGCAGCCCCGCGATGGTCCGGGTGGGGCTGGACGCGATGGAGTCGTTGTAATACCGCACGCCGTCCAGGGTGCGCACCAGCTCGATGCGGTGCTCCACCCCGCCGAAGGTCCTGGCGTAGTCCCGGATCACCTGGTCGGGGACCAGGCCGTCCACCGCCGCGATGGCCGCCATGTAGTTCTCCACGTTGTGGACGCCGGGCAGCAGGATGTCCGCCGTGTCCAGCACGGGGCGCCGGCCGTCCTCCCCGTGGACCCAGATGGTGCCGTCCCTCAGGTACACCCCTGAGACGTCTCCCCCCTGGCGGCTGAAAAAGGTCACCCGGCCGGGGGCCTTTTCCGCAAAGCCCCGGGTGATGTCGTTGTCGAAGTTCAGCACCACCTTGTCCTCCGGCCCCTGGTGGAGAAAGATGTTCTCCTTGGCGGTCACATATTCCTCCATGGACCTGTGGATGTCCAGATGGTTGGGGGCCAGGTTGGTGACCACCGCGATGCGGGGGCTCCGGCTCATGGTCATGAGCTGGAAGGAAGACAGCTCCAGCACCGCCCAGTCCTCCGGCCCCATGGCGGGGACCTCGGCCAGCAGGGGATGCCCGATGTTGCCCCCCACGAACACACGGCGGCCCGCCCGCTCCATGAGCTGGGAGATGATGGTGGTGGTGGTGGTCTTACCGTCGCTCCCCGTCACCGCCAGGATAGGACAGGGGCAGACCTCAAAGAATGCCTCCATCTCTGAGGTGACCACGCTCCCCCGGGCCCGGGCCTGGGCCAGGGCAGGGGTGTCCGGGTGCATCCCCGGCGTACGGAAGATGACGTCCTGGTCCAGTCCGTCCAGATAATCTGGCCCCAGCCGCAGCGCCGTCCCCAGCGCCTCCAGCTCATCGGCCAGAGCGCCAAAGCTCTCCCGGCTGTTCCTGTCGCAGGCGGTGACGTCGATCCCCGCCTCCCGGAGCAGGCGGATCAGCGGGGTGTTGCTGACGCCGATGCCGATGACGGCCACCCGCTTTCCCCGCAGCTGCTCCAGATATCGTTCCATGGCGGTCAAAAAACCGCCCCCTTTCTCCGTTGGTGCCGTCCGCCTCCCGGCGGGGGCATACTTGTGTATTATACCGCAGCCTCCCCTCTTTTTCAATCCAAAGGGCGGGAATTTCCCCAGCGGATTTGACAATCTGCCCGGAATCGGCTACAATAACCCCTGCAAGCGGGCTGGACAGCCGCGTGGGAACGCCGAAAGGCCACCCATGAGGAAAGTCCGGGCTCCGCAGGGCAGGGATAACGGGTAACACCCGCCGGGGGCGACCTTAGGAAAAGTGCAACAGAGATATACCGCCGGACGCCTCGGCGTCCGGTAAGGGTGGAAAGGCGAGGTAAGAGCTCACCCGACGGCTGGGAACAGTCCGTCGCTGTAAACTCTATCCCGGAGCAACACCGTGGAGGGACACACAGGCCGGCCCGGCCGTCCCGGGGAGGTGGCTTGAGCCTGTCGGCAACGGCAGGTCGAGATAGATGGCTGTCTTCAAGGACAGAACCCGGCTTACAGGCCCGCTTGCACAAGAAAAGACGGTACGGGAAATCCCGTACCGTCTTTTTCGTCGTTGACAGCTGTTCAGTCCTGCTCCCAGTTGTGGAACACATTTTGAACGTCGTCGTTGTCCTCCAGCATATCGATGAGCTTCTCCATGTTCTTCAGGTCTCCCTCATCGGTGAGCTTGATGTAGTTCTGGGGGACCATCTCCACCCCGGCGGAGGCAAAGACATATCCCTTCTTCTCCAGCCCCTCGCACACGGCGGGGAAGGCGTCGGGGTCGGTGTAGACCTCAAAGATGTCCTCACTGGGCCGGAAATCCTCGGCGCCGGCCTCCAGGGCGTCCATCATCACGGTGTCCTCCTCCAGGTCGCCGTCCTCGTTGTCGATGACGATGACCCCCTTACGGTCGAAGGACCAGGACACGCAGCCGGTGGCTCCCATGTTGCCGCCGAACTTGTCAAAGGCGTGGCGCACGTCGGAGGCGGTGCGGTTGCGGTTGTCGGTGAGAGCCTCCACGATCACCGCCACGCCGGAGGGGCCGTAGCCCTCGTAGGTGACGCTCTCGTAGTTGTCCCCGTTGCCCGCGCCCAGAGCGCGCTCGATGGTGCGCTTGATGTTGTCGTTGGGCATATTCACCGCCTTGGCCTTGGCAATGACGGTGGCCAGGCGGGAGTTGTTGGCGGGGTCGCCGCTGCCCCCGGTCTTCACCGCCACGATGATCTCACGGGCCACCTTGGTGAACGCCTGGGAGCGCTTGGCGTCGGCCGCGCCCTTGGTCTTCTGGATGTTATGCCACTTCGAATGTCCGGACATGTATATCTTCCCTTCCAAAAAGCTAAAAATCGCGAAAGATATTTTACCGCATCTTTTGGGAAAAAGCAAGTGTCATCCCTTACAAATAGGAAAAAACCTCGTGGTGCCGGGCGGACACCCGCACCTCGGCGCCGGGCAGCTGGCTGCGCAGCAGCTCGGCCAGGGGGGCCACCACCACGTTCTCGGTGGGGAAATGGCCCGCGTCGATGAGGTTGATGCCAAGGGCCCTGGCGTCCAGAAAGCCGTCGTACTTCACGTCAGAGGTGACAAAGGTGTCACAGCCCAGGGCCAGGGCGTCCCCCACCATGTCGGCGCAGGCGCCGCCCCCCACCGCCACCTTCCGCACCGGACGGCCGGCGTCCACGAAGCGCACTCCGTTGGCCCCCAGGGCCTCCTTCACTTCCCGGGCAAAGTCGGGCAGAGCCGGGGCGGTCTCCCGCTCCAGCGTCCCCACCCGTCCGATGCCGTAGGGCCGGCCCAGCCGGTCCACCCCGTCCTGGTGGAGCTGCCCGATGCCGTGGAGCCCCACCGCCCGGGCCAGGCAGTCGTTGACCCCTCCCAGGGCGGCGTCCAGGTTGGTATGGGCGCAGATGGCGGCGATGCCTCCCTCGGTGAGGGCCAGCAGCTTTCGGCCCACCGGGTCTTCGTCGGTGACGCGCTTCACCGGGAAGAAAATCACCGGGTGGTGGGAGACGATGAGCTGGGCCCCCCACTCCTCCGCCTCCCGGATGACGTCCAGGGTGATGTCCAGCGCCACCAGGAGCCTGTCCACCGCGCGCTCCCCGTGTCCCACCAGAAAGCCCGCGTTGTCAAAGGACATCTGGGTCTCAAAGGGGGCCGCCTCATCCAGCATGTGATAGATCTCAGTTACCGTGGCCATGTTCCCACTCCTTTTTCATCTCGTTCAGCTCTCGGATGAGCAATTCCAAACGCTCCAGCCGGTCCCGGCTCAGCCGGGTCTCCGAGCGGCGCAGCCCCTCTCCGATCCGGGCCGCCCGGCGCAGCTCCTGATCCAGGTAGGGCCCTGTCTGCGGGTCTCGGAGATCCTGCCGCCCCGCCCACAGCTCCCCCCGGGTCAGGGGGGGCATCGGGCCGGGCTCCACCGACAGGATGTTGTAAAAGGTCTCCCCTTCCCGGGCCAGCCGCTCCAGCACGATGCGGTACCCACTCTCCTGGAGCCACTGACGCAGCTCCTTCTGGGTGCTCATGGGCTGGAGCACCAGATGTACGCCCTCCCGTCTGGTCCAGGGGGCCGCCGCCAGGATGGCGGCGATGGTCTCGCCCCCCATGCCGGCGATGACCACTGTGTCCGCCTCGCCGGGCGAGATACCGCTGAGCCCGTCGCACAGGCGGAAGTCCATCCGGTCCTCCAGGCCGCAGGCCGCCGCCGTCTCTCTCGCCCGGCTCAGAGGGCCGGCGCGCAGGTCGGAGACGATGGCCCGGGCGATGAGCCCCTGCTGGAGCAGCCAGGCCGGAAGATAGGCGTGGTCGGTGCCCACGTCGGCCAGTCGGGCGCCCGCCGGCACCAGGTCAGCCACCGCCCGGAGCCGCGGCGTCAGCTCGATCCTCTTCATCTCCGCCCTCCTCTCCCCTGCCCACGGCTCAGCCTGCGGGCGGATGGAAAAGGGCAGGGGCGGATGCCCCTGCCCTTCCGGACACCGTGATCACTTGGACGCTTCGATCAGCGCGTTGACCTGCTTCAGCAGGGCGTCCACTTCCACGCCGTGGACCATGCAGGCCTCCTCCACAGTCTCCCCCCGGGAGGCGGGGCAGCCCAGGCAGTGCATGCCGATGGACATGAAGACGGGCGCGGTCTGGGGCGCGATGTCAAGGATATCACCGATGATGGTGTCTTTGGTGATGGTCATGGTGGGTTTCCTCCGTTCTTTCTTGGATGAGGATAGTATAGCCGATGCCGCCGCCTTTTTCAATGGAAAATCACAAAAAATACTGTATTTTTACGCCCTCCCCCAAACCAGGGCATCGGCTGCCTCACAGGGGCAGAAAAGGGGCGCCCAAATGGGCGCCCCTTTCATCTGAGCAGTTCGGTCAGCCCTGCTGCTCGCGCATCTTGGCGAAGCACTCGCTGCAGTACACGGGACGGTCGGACTTGGGCTCGAAGGGGACCCGGGCCTCGCCGCCGCAGGCGGCGCACACGGCGGTGAAATACTCCCGGGGACCGCGGGAAGCGGCCTTGCGGGCGTCGCGGCAGGCCTTGCAGCGCTGGGGCTCGTTCTGGAAGCCGCGCTCGGCGTAAAACTCCTGCTCACCGGCGGTGAACACGAACTCCTTGCCACATTCCTTGCAAACCAGTGTCTTGTCTTCGTACATGATATTTCCCTCTCTTTGACTCGTTGCCCAGGCCGGATGTATCCGAGATAACTGGGACCATGTTATATTGCGTTCAGCCCTTGCTGAAATCGCCGGAAGATAGTTGCCGCAGCAGCTTGCGCCTGATCCGCTGCACGGCGTTGTCCACGGATTTCGCGGACCGGCCGGTCTTGGCCGCGATCTCGGAATAGGAGGATCCATCCAGATACGACGAAAGGACCTTGGACTCAAAGTCGGAGAGCTGACCGCGCAGCTGGTCGGTCCGCTCCCGCAGCGCTTCCCGGGCTAAGATCAGTTCCTCCGGATCACGCAGGGTGGCTGCTCCCCCCAGTGGTCCAAGCGAAAGGCTTTCGTCAAAGAGAGGGGCTTCGAATGAGATGCTGTCGTTCAAGGGCGCGTGCTTACCGGCCCGCGCCGCCTTGACCGCAGAGAGCAGACGCCTCCGGACACACACCGCCGCAAAGGTGCGGAAGCTGACGCCTCGGCCTGGGTCATACTCCCGCACAGCGGACAGCAGGCCCAGCATCCCCTCCTGGATCAGGTCCTCACTGTCCCCGCCAGTCAAAAAGAGCGGGCGGGCGCAGGCGCGGACCAATCGGTTATAGCGCCGGACCAGGATGTCCTCACTGACCAGGTCCCCGCGGCCTGCCGCGGCACACAGGTCCTCGTCGCTCCGGTCATGGTCGGGCGGAGGGAAATATGACATCTATTTTCTCCTTTGAAGTATTATATATTCCACTTCCAGATTTGTCAATATCTATTTTGTGCAACTTTATTCTATATCCCTGCGGTCTTCTATGTTTTTTATAAAATTCGCCAAATTTTGTGCGCACTGCTCCGCCAGGGCAGAGTCCTTCCCCTCCACCATCACCCGGATCAGGGATTCCGTCCCCGAAGGACGCACCAAAATGCGGCCCTCGCCGTTGAGCCGGGACTCCTCCTCCCGGATGCGGTCGGCCAGACCGGGGTCGGCCATGATGGCCGCCTTTCGGGCGTTGTCGGACACCGGGACATTCACCAGCGTTTGAGGGTAGCGCCGGCACACCGCCGTCAGCTCAGAGAGCTTCTTTCCGCTCTCCGACATCAGCTGCAGCAGCTGCAGGGCGGTGAGCTCCCCGTCCCCGGTGGTGGCATAGTCCAGGAAGATCATGTGGCCCGACTGCTCGCCGCCCAGATTATAGCCGTCGGCCAGCATCCGCTCCAGCACATTGCGGTCCCCCACATCGGTGGCCACGAAGGTGAGCCCGCTGTCCTGGCAAAACAGCCGCAGGCCCAGGTTGGACATCACCGTGGCCACGATGGCGTCCCCCTTCAGCCGCCCCTCCCGGCGCATCTGGGCCCCGCAGACAGCCATGATCTGATCGCCGTCCACCAGCTCCCCGGTCTCGTCCACCGCCAGGCAGCGATCGGCGTCCCCGTCGAAGGCGATGCCCACGTCATAGCCCCCCGCCCTCACCATGGCGGCCAGGGCCTCCATGTGGGTGGAGCCGCAGTGGTCATTGATGTTCACCCCATCGGGATCGGCGTTGATGACGTCGGTGCGCAGCCGGTCGAACCTGTCGAACAGCTTGCCCGCCGTGGTGTAGGACGCGCCGTTGGCGCAGTCCACTAAGATACGCAAGCCGCTCAGGTCATCCCGCACCGTCCCGGCCAGGTGGTCCACATAGTCGTCCACCGCCTTGGGGGCGATGTAGGAGACCTTTCCGATGTCCCCGTGGGTCTTCCGGGGGACGTTGTTGGCCCCGAAGAGGACGATCTCCTCGATCTTCTCCTCCAGCTCATCGGAGAGCTTGAAGCCTTGTCCGTTGAAGATCTTGATGCCGTTGTGCTCAAAGGGGTTGTGGCTGGCCGAGATGACGATGCCCGCGTCCGCCTGATACTCCACGGTGGCCCAGGCCACCGCCGGGGTGGGGATGGTCCCCAGGTCCAGCACATCCGCCCCCGCCGAGCACAGCCCCCCGATGAGGGAGCCCTTCAGCAGGTCACAGGAGATGCGGGTGTCCTTGCCGATGGTGAAGCGGGGCTTGGCCCCTTTCTTCACCTCGGCCAGCACCGCCGCGGCGGCCAGGCCCACCCGATAGGCCAGCTCGGCGTCCAGCCCGGCGTTGACCACGCCGCGGATGCCGTCAGTTCCAAAGAGTTTTCCCATAAGTCAGTTCCTCTTTCTTCCTTGATCGTCAAAATTTCGTTTCAGCGCCCGCTCCACCGGGACTATGCTCCCGATGACCACGACCATCTGGACCACGACCACCACGGCGCTGACGATCCCCGCGGTCTCGACACCGCGTCCGAAGGTCATGACCGCAGCCGCCAGCGACAGCAGGAGCAGGACCGCCCCCAGCCGGACCCACAGCCTCCCGCAGGTCTCGTGGGCAAATCTCCAGGTCTCCTGATTTTTCATGGAGCGGGCCGTGCGGTAGCCATAGATTTGATTGATCTTTTCGGGTGGTTTCTTCTGAAAGCGCCGGCCAAAATAGAGCATGATGGCCGGGACCAGCAGATCCATCACCGTCACGAAAAGCCAAAACCCCACCGTGCTCCCCTCCCCTGTTCAGAAGCTCAGCTGGTCCAGCCCGCCGTCGCTCCCACCCGGGGCGGGCAGCCCCAGGTGCTGATAGGCCCTGGCGGTGACGCACCGCCCCCGGGGGGTGCGGGTGAGAAAGCCCAGCTGCATAAGATAGGGCTCATATACGTCCTCCAGGGTGACCGCCTCCTCGTTGATGGTGGCGGCCAGGGTATCCAGCCCCACCGGGCCGCCCCGGTAGTTGTCGATGATGCTCCGGAGCATCCGGTGGTCGATGGAGTCCAGCCCCAGGTGGTCGATCTCCAGGGCGGTGAGGGCCTCGTCAGCCACCCGCTTGGTGATGACGCCCCCTGCCTTCACCTGGGCGAAGTCCCGCACCCGGCGCAGCAGCCGGTTGGCGATGCGGGGAGTGCCCCGGGAGCGCCGGGCGATCTCCAGCGCGCCGTCGGCCTCGATGGGCACATCCAGGATGCCGGCGGACCGGGCGACGATCCGGGAGAGCTCCTCCGGCGTGTACAGCTCCAGCCGCAGGGAGACCCCGAACCGGTCCCGGAGCGGGGCGGACAGCTGTCCCGCCCGGGTGGTGGCTCCGATGAGGGTGAACCGGGGCAGGTCCAGCCGGATGGAGTTGGCCGAGGGGCCCTTGCCGATGATGATGTCGATGGCGAAGTCCTCCATGGCGGGATACAGGATCTCCTCCACCGCCCGGTTGAGCCGGTGGATCTCGTCCACGAAGAGGATGTCGTTCTCCTGCAGGTTGGTGAGCAGGGCGGCCAGGTCCCCCGCCTTCTCGATGGCGGGGCCGGAGGTGATGCGGATGTTCACCCCCATCTCGTTGGCGATGATGCCGGCCAGGGTGGTCTTGCCCAGACCCGGGGGGCCGTGGAGCAGCACGTGGTCCAGGGGCTCCCGGCGCATCCTGGCCGCCTGGATGAAGACCTCCAGGTTGCCCTTGGCCTTCTCCTGGCCGATGTACTCCCCCAGGGTGCGGGGGCGCAGGGAGCCCTCGTTCTCGTCCTCCCGGGTCAGTGAGGTGGTCACCAGGGGCTCGAAATCGTCCATATTCAGCTCTTCATTGGAAAAATCGATGCTCAAAGGCTCACTTCCTCTTTTTGAACCGGTTCCCGGTGTTGGCATAGATGACACAGGCCAGGACCGCCACCAGAAAAGCGGCCAGCCCGACACCGAACAGCCACATCCGATCCATGAGTCCGCCCAACGCCATCACGCCCTGGCAGGCAGCCAGGGTGAACATGAGCTTGCCCATAAAGCGGCACAGGGCTCTCTCGTCGTACTTGGCCTTCTCCTCCTTGGGGGCGGTGTTGTACCCTGCGATGAGGAAGGCCCCCCTCCCGAGGGAAAACGCGACGCCCAGCCCCGTGAACACGGCGATAATGGGCACCTGGACGAACAGCAGTCCCATAACAGCGCCCCTTTAACCCTTCATCATCTTTTTCAAGGCGGCCTTGATGATCTCCTCCAAGGTGAGTGCGTCCAGGTCGATGCCCTTCAGGGCCAGGTTGATCTCCCCCTGGGAGTAGCCCAGCACCGCCAGGGCGGCAGAGGCCTCGGACAGCTTGTTCTCCGGGATGACGGTGACCCCGGTGCCGCCGTAGCCCAGCTGGCCGGAGGCGGCGGTCTGGCCCTTGGCCAGCTTGTCCTTCAGCTCCAGGATGACCCGCTGGGCGATCTTTTTGCCGATGCCCTGGGCGCAGGTGAGGGCCTTCTCATCCCCGGTGATGATGGACAGGGCCAGGTTGGCCGGGGTGGTGGCCGACAGGATGGACAGCGCCGCCTTGGGCCCCACGCCGGACACCCCGATGAGCTGCTGGAACAGGCTCAGCTCCTCCTGGGTGGAAAAACCGTAGAGCTCCATGGCGTCCTCCCGGACATTCAGATGTGTAAAGAGTTTTCCCTTTTCACCCTTCTTCAGGGCAGAGAGGGTATAGCTGGTGGTGCGGCAGGCATACCCCACCCCGCCGCAGTCGATGACGGCCAGGTAGGGCTCCGTGTGGGCAACGGTGCCGCTGAGATAGTAGAACATGTCTGGTTTCCCTTCTCTGTGGATTCCTATGAAACAGGCTACCGCTCCGCACGCAGAAGGCTGGTGGCCGAGCGGGCGTGGCACAGGGCGACGGCCAGAGCGTCGGCGGCATCGTCGGGGCGGGGCAGCTCCTTCAGGTCCAGCAGCCGCCGGGTCATCTCCATGACCTGCCGCTTCTCCGCCTTGCCATAGCCCACCACCGCCTGCTTCACCTGGGACGGGGTATACTCAAAGATGGGCACGCCCCGGCGCTGGGCGGTCATGAGGATGACCCCCCGGGCCTGGGCCACCCCGATGCCGGTGGTGACGTTGGTGTTGAAGAACAGCTCCTCGATGGCCAGGGCGTCGGGCCGGAAGCGTTCCAGCAAAACGTCCAGGTCGTCGGCGATCTGCACCAGCCGGGCGGGCAGCGGCTCCCCGGCCGGGGTATTGATGGCGCCGCAGGACAGGGCGGCGGGCCGCCGCCCCGGCTCCGTCCGGACCAGGCCGAAGCCCACGATGGCGAACCCGGGGTCGATACCGAGGACTTTCAATGCTCCTTCCCTCTCCGGCGGCTCAGAAGGTGATGATCACCTGATCCGCGCCGCAGCAGTTCAGATGCTCGAACCGGAAGGGGTAGCGCTCCGGCTGTCCGCTCTTGGTGCGGTCTCCGGGAAGCTCGAACTCCTCCCGGTGGGTCTGGCCATACTGGGTGAATACCTCGTAAAGTATCTGCTCCTCCGAGGCGGGCTCCGCCTTGCTCACCGAGCGGTACCAGGCCAGGAACGGTTCCTTGTTCACATACTGATTCATGACAGTCCCTCCTGCATCTCCGCCCATTGGGCGCAGTGGTCTGCAATACATTTGCAATGCATTTGCATTACATTGTACCACATCCCGTTCTCCGGCGCAACGCCGATTTCACTTGCTTTTCCCCGCCGCAGGGTTATAATTGAGAGAGAAACAAAGGAGGGATCATCATGCGCAAGACCATCCAGGCCCAGGGCGCCCCCGCTGCCATCGGGCCCTATTCCCACGCCGTCTCCGCCGACGGATTCCTGTTCACCTCCGGCCAGATCCCCCTGGTCCCCGAGACCGGGAAGCTGGCCGGCGACACCATCGAGGTCCAGGCCAACCAGGTGCTGGACAACCTGGAGGCCGTCCTGAAGGCCGCCGGCATGACCTTCGCCAATGTGGTGAAGACCACCGTCTTCCTCACCGACCTGGCGGATTTCGCCGCCGTCAACGCCATCTACGCCCAGCGGTTCCCCGAAGATCCGCCCGCCCGCTCCTGCGTCCAGGTGTCCGCCCTTCCCGGCGGCGCCAGGATGGAGATGGAGCTCATCGCCTGCCGCTGAGACAAGCAGGAACGACGCCCGGCCCGGAGCAGCTGCTCCGGGCCGGGCGTCGTTCCTGCTGAGGAATATCCCAAAGGTTTCAGCGGGCCTCACGCCCGGGGGTGGGCCTTCTGGTAGACCTGCTTGAGCTTTTGGTTCACCAGCTGAGAGTAGATCTGGGTGGACGAGATGTCCACGTGGCCCAGCATCTCCTGGATGGACTGCAGGTCGGCGCCGTTCTCCAGCAGGTGGGCGGCGAAGGAGTGGCGCAGGGTGTGGGGGGTGATCTCCTTCTGGATGCCCGCCTTGGCCTGGTAGTGTTTGATGAGCTTCCAGAACCCCTGCCGGGACATGCGCTCTCCGTTGACATTGACGAACAGGGCGGTCTCCCCCGGGTCGTCCACCATCTGGGGGCGCACCCGCTCCACATAGTCGGACAGGGCCCGCACCGCCGCGGGGTACAGGGGGATGACCCGCTCTTTTCCCTTCCCGGCGCAGCGCAGCATGCCCACGCTCAGATTCAGGTCGTCCACGTTCAGGCCGATGAGCTCGCTGACCCGGATGCCGGTGGCGTAGAGCAGCTCCAGCATGGCCCGGTCCCGAAAGCCCTTCAGGTCGGTGCACTCCGGCTGGGCCAGCAGCAGCTCCACCTCCTTGCTAGTAAGGATCTGGGGCAGCTTGCGCTCCACCCGGGCAGGGGCCAGCCCCTTGGCCGGATTGCCCGTCACCTGTCCCCGGGCCAGCATGAAGTTATAGAAGGATTTGATGGAGGCCGCCGCCCGGGTGACGGTAGAGGCCGACTTCCCCTTCAGCGTCAGATATTTTTCATAGTTCTCGATGTCCGCCCGGATGACCTGGCGCAGAGAGATGCCCCGCTCCTCCACATACTCGGAAAACTGCCGCATATCCCGGAGGTAGGAGCTGAGGGTGTTGTCCGAGGCGCCCTTCTCGTCCCGGAGATAGTCCCGGTAGGCGCTGAGATAGTCCACGAAAACACCCCTCCTCTCTCTTTCAGAAAATCAGCTGCACAGCTGGGCCGCCAGCGAGACCAGCACCGGGTGGAGCAGGCTCACCGCGCCCGTCCACAGCACCACCGCGCCCAGGGCACAGCCCGCCCGCAGCCAATATGACGGGGAAAACACGCCGTTTACCCGCCGTCCCTGGGTCAGGCAGGACAGCAGCTGCCCCGACGAAGTCATGCTCTGCCCGCCGATCAGGAACAGGGCCGGGATAGACACCAGGTCGGAGATCCCCATGAGCAGGAACCCCAGCGGTGCGCCGGCCGCGCCATACGCCGCCGTGAAGGCAGTCAGTGCGAAAGCAGACAGGAAGCCCCGCAGGAAAAACAGCACCGGGATCCCCACCACGCCCAGAGCGGTAAGGCCCAACACAAGGGCGGCGGCAGGGTATTTCAGATCCTCCCACAGCAGAAACAAAAAACCCGGGGCGGCGGCCTCCCCGGTCAGAGCAGCCTGCACATATGCCCCGATATAGGAGGCCAGCTCTTCCGCGCCGCCCGCAGCGGCGGAGCCACAGGAGAAGGCGCCAAGCAGTCCGCCCAGCAGGAAGGGCACAGCGGTCAGTGCCGCCGCCCCGCGCAGGGCAGCCCCGTTTTCTCTTGGCGTCCTGCTCTCCCGCGTGTCCATCCCCGTCACCTCACGGCCAGTCTATGCGCCGCCCAGGGGAAATAGACGCCCGCCGAAGGGGCGGGCCAGGTGAGTACAACTATACAACTTCTCCCGCCGCCTGACAATAGCTCCGGCGCAATTGCCGCATTTTTGTCGATTATGTCTATCTATTATGTTAACATCATTATGTAAACTCCTTGTACCGAGTGCCGTGCAAAGCCGTCCGCTCTCCCTGCTTCCCCACATCTTGTGCGGTCGGTCTCTGACCACGCTATATTTGCCTGTCCGTCCCTGACCCTCCGTCCGATTACGCTCAGTAATTATACAAGCTGTAATCATTTTCTGTTTCGTCAAAATAGACGATCGCCCATTCTGAGGCGCGCGCTGTTATGTCAAGTTGTGGTTCAGCGGCGTTTTCTCTTCTTTCGCGGGCGCGCGGTCAGCCCGGCCAGTCCGCCTCCCACCACCGCTGCCAGCAGCACAGGCAGCGCGCCGGCGCCCTGAGGCCGCGCATCCAGCAGCACCAGCCCCAGGGCCAGCAGGAGCAAACAGAACAGCAGCCCGGTCCCCAGCCCCATCAGCGGATGCCGTTGCCACCGCAGGGCGCACAGCCCCCCTGCCAGGCCGCCCACCAAAGCGGCGGCCGCCACGATCCGGCTCCCCCACTCCTCGGCCATCCAGCCGGCGGAGATGCCCGCCGCGGCGCCGGCCAGGATCACCAGGCTCAGTGCCAGAGCGATCCCCGCTCCGGCGCTCACCCCCAATGCCGCCCTGGCCGCCGCAGGCTGGGCCGTATCCTTCCCCTTCACCATAAAAAAGCTCCCTCCCCCATACGGTCTGTTCCACCGTATGCGGAAGGGAGCTGAGCTATGCGCCCGTTTTTACTTGTTGGCCGGGGTCTCGTTGGCCTGAGCCCCCTTGGTGGACACCGCCCACTTGGTGACCTCCAGCCGGACGCGGTCCGCGCCGGACTCAAAGACGATGGTGTTCTCCTTCACCGCGCAGATGGTCCCGGTGATGCCGCCGATGGTGGTGATCACATCCCCCACAGCCAGAGAATCCCGCAGCTCCTGCGCGGCCTTCTTCCGCTTGCTCTCGGGGCGGATCATCAGGAAATAGACGATGGCGATCATCACCACGATCATCAGAATGCTTGCACCCATGCCGTCCAAAATAAACTACCTCCAAATTTCTCATATTGTGTTCTTCACGAACGATATGCAGGGAGTATTATACCGTTCCTCCCCCACTTTTGCAAGAGGTTTGTCAAAGTTCGCTGACATTCTCCAGCCGGCCGCTGTGCTCCGTCCGGAACGCGGCGAAGCGCCCCTCATCCAGCGCCTGCCGGATGCGGGCCATGAGCTCGTTGTAGAAGTACAGGTTGTGGAGCACCGCCAGACGCATGGCCAGCATCTCCCCCGCCACGAACAGGTGCCGGAGATAGGCCCGGCTGAAGGAGCGGCAGACGGGGCACTGACAGTCCGGGTCGATGGGCCGCCGGTCCAGCTTGAACTTCTCATTCTTGATGTTCAGCGTTCCGTGCCAGGTGAACAGCTTGCCGTGCCGGGCGTTCCGGGCGGGCATGACGCAGTCGAAGAAATCGACGCCCCGGGCCACCGCCTCGATGATGTTGCTGGGCGTCCCCACCCCCATGAGGTAGCGGGGCCTGTCCGCCGGCATGTGAGGCTCCACCGCGTCGATGATCTCGTACATCACCTCGGTGGGCTCCCCCACCGCCAGGCCGCCGATGGCGAAGCCGTCGCAGGGCTGGGCGGCGATCTGCTCCATGTGGGCCACCCGGATGTCCGGATAGGTCCCCCCCTGGTTGATGCCGAAGAGCAGCTGTCCCGGGTTGACGCAGCCGGGCAGGGCGCTGAGCCGCCGGTGCTCGGCCACGCACCGCTCCAGCCAGCGGGCGGTGCGGTCACAGGAGCGCTGGACATAGTCCCGGGGGGCCGGGTTCTCGATGCACTCGTCGAAGGCCATGGCGATGTCGCTGCCCAGGTTGGACTGGATGGACATGGACTCCTCGGGGCCCATGAAGATGCGCCGGCCGTCGATGTGAGAGGCAAAGGTGACCCCCTCCTCGGTGATCTTCCGCAGGCCGGACAGGGAGAACACCTGGAAGCCGCCCGAGTCGGTGAGCATGGGGCCGTCCCAGTCCATGAAGCGGTGCAGCCCGCCCAGCTCCTTCACCACCCCGTCCCCGGGGCGCAGGTGCAGGTGATAGGTATTGGACAGCTCGATCTGGCAGCCGATCTCCCGCAGATCGTGGGCGGACACCGCCCCCTTGATGGCCCCCTGAGTGCCCACGTTCATGAACACCGGGGTCTGAGCCGTGCCGTGAGGGCAGGTGAACACGCCCCGGCGGGCACGGCCCTCTGTTTTCAAGACTTCAAACACGAAAAAGCTCCTTTGTCACGAGATGAACATGGCGTCTCCGAAGGAGAAGAACCGGTAGCGCTGCCGCACCGCCTCCTCATAGGCGGCCAGCACATGCTCCCGCCCCGCCAGGGCGGACACCAGCATGATCAGGGTGGACTCGGGCAGATGGAAATTGGTGATCAGGGCGTCCATCGCCTTGAACCGGTAGCCCGGGTAAATAAAGATGTTGGTCCAGCCCGAGCGCTCCTCCAGGGTACCGTCCTCCCGGGCAAAGGACTCCAGCGTGCGGCAGGAGGTGGTGCCCACACAGATGACCCGCCCCCCTGCCCGCTTCGTCTCGTTGACGATCCGGGCCGTCTCTTTCGGGATCATGCAGAATTCCGAGTGCATCTCGTGGTCGGCGATCTCCTCTTCCTTCACCGGGTGGAAGGTGCCCAGGCCCACGTGGAGGGTGACCCAGCACTCCTTTACCCCCATCTCCCGGATCTGCTCCAGCAGCTCCGGAGTGAAGTGGAGCCCCGCCGTGGGGGCGGCCGCCGAGCCGTTGACCCGGGAGTAGACGGTCTGATACCGCTCCGGGTCCCGCAGCTCCTCTTTGATGTAGGGGGGCAGCGGCATTTTGCCCAGCGCCTCCAGCACCTCCAGGAAGATGCCCTCATAGTCGAAGCGCACCAGGCGCTTGCCGTCGGACAGCTCCGCCTCCACCTCGGCGGTGAGACGGCTGCCGTCCCCAAAGGAGACCCGGGCCCCGGGCTTCAGCTTCCGTCCCGGCCGGACCAGGCACTCCCAGCGCCCCGCTCCCCGGTCGGTGAGCAGCAGCACCTCGCAGGCGCCTCCCCCGGGCAGCCGGCGGCCGATGAGCCGGGCGGGCAGCACCCGGGAGTCGTTCATCACAAGGCAGTCCCCCTGCCGCAGCAGCTGGGGCAGCTCATAAAAATGCCGGTGGCTCACCGCGCCGGTGGCCTTGTCCAGCGTCATGAGCCGGGAGGCGTCCCGCCGCTCCAGCGGCGTCTGGGCGATGAGCTCCTGAGGCAGGTCATAGTAGAAATCCGATGTCTTCAAATCCCGTCGATGCTCCTTTTACTCCATGGGGGCCAAATAGGTCCCGGTGTAGTAGAACAGCAGGATGTCCTCATAGGTGAGCCCCTGCTTGGCCATGGCATAGGCCCCCCACTGGCTCATGCCCACGTGGTGGCCGTAGCCGGTGCCCGAGAGGACGAACTCCCCCGCCCCCGTCCCGCCGGCAGCGGGGAGCCGGGAAGTGTCCCCGCCTCCGCTGATGGCGTAGACCTGGTCCGCGGAGACGGCGGACACCGCCCCGTTCCCGCTGATGGCGTACAGCCCGGACAGGCTGTCCACGGTGGTCTCCCCGTTGATGTGGTACTGCACCGAGGCGCTCCCACCCGAGACGATGTCGTAGCGCATGGACCGCAGGCCCAGCAGCGTGCGGGTCTTGTCCCGGGAAAACGTATAGGTCCTGCCCGCCGCATCTGTAAAGCGGATCTCCAGTACATTCCCCGTCTCCGTACGGGCGGTGATCTCCAGGTCAACGATCTGGCTGTTGCCGTAGCCCTTGTCCCGGAGGATCTGGGTCAGCTCGTCGGCGGTGAAGGTCACCGTCCACTCATAGCTGGGGATGATATCGGCGATGGAGGTCTCATAGGGGTCCAGCTTGCCCATGAGGTAGGGATAATCTCGCCCCCACACGTTTACCGCGGATTCGCTGCCGCCGCCGTTGCTGGAGGAGAAGTTGGTGCTGGCCAGCTTTCCGTCGTACCACAGCAGGACGCCCTGGGTCTCGTCCACCGCCTGGTCGCTGGTGGCGGAGGGGGCACGGCTGGTGTTGTTGCCCTCGCCGTAATATACCTGGCAGTGGGCGGTGTTGCAGATGTCGAAATTATAACTGGAGTGGCCGTTGAGGCCGTTTATGACATAGGTCCGGGCGGCCACCGCCTGGGCCTTCAGGGCCTCCAGCGGCCAGGAGCCGCTCATCTCATAGGGGATGACGCCCTTCACATAGGTCTCCAGGGGGACCATGTTCAC
This sequence comes from uncultured Oscillospiraceae bacterium, assembly GCA_944386845.1. Lineage (GTDB taxonomy): Bacteria > Bacillota > Clostridia > Oscillospirales > Oscillospiraceae > CALXCT01. The sequence continues at coordinate 55,995 of CALXCP010000006.1, forward strand.
CACCGTCAGGTCTCCCCCGCCGATGCGCTGATAGCGGAAGCCGCCGTGGTACTTGAAATTCTTGAACCAGGTCTGGACATTGGCCGCCCCGGTGAGGTCGGGCATGACCCCGAGGGCCAGGTCCTCCGTCTCCCCGTCGAACTGGAACAGGATCTGGGTGGTCCGGGTGTGGGTCACCGTCACCCCGTATCGGCTGGTCCAGCAGACGGACAGGCCGTCGCCGCTCTGGCCGAGGGCGGACAGCTCGGCCTGGAGCTCCGCCATGGCGCTCTGGGCCTCCTCCGAGGTGGTAAAAGAGCCCCAGCGCACATAATATGTCCCGTTGATCCACGCCACGAAGCCCTGGCTCAGGGCGTCGGCGGCGGCCCGGGCGGTGTCAAAGTCGGCACAGCTCCCGGGCAGCTGCAGGTGGTAGCAGCCCACCACCCCGGCGTCGCCGGACGAGGGCTCTGTGGCGTAGGTGCCGGAGGAGGTGAGATAGATGTTGGTGCTCTTGAGCATGCTGATCTGCTCCTCCGCCGTGTACCCCAGCTGGACGAAGCTGCCGTCCTCCTGGAAATAGCCGAAGCGGTGGCCGGTGCCATACCCGTCGACATTGTCCAGGTTGGCGGTGGGCAGCACCCCGCTTCCATAGTACAGCCCCACCCGGATGATCCGGCTGTCGTCCGCCTCCGCCGCCCCCGCGGCGGGGATCAGGGCGGCCAGCAGACACAGAGCGGCCAGCACACCGGCAAAGCGCCGGAAAACATGTCTCATTCCTCGCATCATTTCTGTCTCCGTCGTCGTCTGATCCCATTGACAGGGGGTCTGGGACCATGCTAAGATGATTTATTATAGATGTCGCCCGGGCGAGCCCCTGGCCCGCCTTCAAAGGACATTATAGTACAACTTCCGACGGTTTGGCAACCACTCTTTTCTCCCGGCTCCCGCCGGGGCCGGGCGGACACAGGAGGAGATCATCATGAAACAGTACAAAGTCGGCGTCATCGGCGGCACCGGGATGGTAGGGCAGCGGTTCGTCACCCTGATGGCGGGCCACCCCTGGTTCCAGCTCACCGCCATCGCGGCCAGCGCCCGCTCCGCGGGCAAGACCTATGAACAGGCCGTGGGGGGACGCTGGGCCCTGGACGTCCCCATGCCCGAGGAGGCAAAGCAGCTGGTGGTGCTGGACGCGGAGCGGGACGTGGAGAAGATCGCCGGCATGGTGGACTTCGTCTTCTCCGCCGTGGATATGAAGAAGGAGGAGATCCAGGCCCTGGAGGAGCGCTACGCCAAAGCGGAGTGCCCGGTGGTGTCCAACAACTCGGCCCACCGCTGGACTCCCGACGTGCCCATGGTCATCCCCGAGGTCAATCCCGAGCACCTGGAGGTCATCCCCGCCCAGCGCAAACGGCTGGGCACCAGCCGGGGCTTCATCGCGGTGAAGTCCAACTGCTCCATCCAAAGCTACGTCCCCGCCCTCTCCCCCCTGCGGCGGTTCGGCATCGAGAAGGTGCTGGTGTGCACCTATCAGGCCATCTCCGGGGCGGGCAAGACCTTTGCCACCTGGCCCGAGATGGTGGATAACCTCATCCCCTACATCGGCGGCGAGGAGGAGAAGTCGGAGCGGGAGCCCCTGAAGGTCTGGGGCCGGGTGGAGGACGGCGTCATCGTCAACGCCGACGCACCCGCCATCACCGCCCAGTGCCTGCGGGTGCCTGTCTCCAACGGCCACATGGCCGCCGCCTTCGTCACCTTCCGGAATAAGCCCTCCATGGACGAGATGAAGCGGCTGTGGGCGGAGTATCAGGGCCTGCCCCAGAAGCTGGCTCTGCCCACCGCCCCCAAGCAGTTCCTCCACTACTTTGAGGAGCCCGACCGCCCCCAGACCAGGCTGGACCGGGAACTGGAGGGCGGCATGGCGGTCTCGGTGGGCCGGCTGCGCCCCGACACCCAGTACGACTACAAATTCGTCTCCCTCTCCCACAACACCCTGCGGGGAGCCGCCGGCGGCGCCGTCCTGCTGGCCGAGCTGCTGTGCGCCGAGGGGTATATCCAGGCGAAATAAAAGTGGAGAGTTGAGAGTGAAGAGAGGAGAGGTCTCTGCCTGCCTCTCTTCCCTCAACCAAAAGTTCTTATCCGAATACCTGGATAGAGTGAAGCGCGTGAAACAGCAGTTGCCATGATACGGCATCTTCACTTTACACTCTTCACTCTCAACTCTAAAATATAAGAAAGGGTGTTTTTATGCGAACTCCTGTCTTCACCGGCTCCTGCCCCGCTCTGGTCACCCCCTTCGACCGGAACGGAAATGTGGACTATGACGCCTTCGGACAGCTCATCGACCGGCAGATCGAGGCCGGCGTGGACGCGGTGTGCGTCTGCGGCACCACCGGCGAGTCGGCCACCATGTCCATCCGGGAGCACATCGCCGTGGTGGAGTACTGCGTCAGGCGGGTGGACCACCGGGTGAAGGTCATCGCCGGCGCGGGGAGCAATGACACCTCCGCCGCCGTCTACCTCTCCCAGCACGCCCAGGACTCCGGGGCCGACGCCCTGCTCCACGTCACCCCCTATTACAACAAGGCCAGCCAGGCCGGCCTCATCAAGCACTACGAGTACATCGCCGACCGGGTGGACCTGCCCATCATCCTCTACAATGTCCCCGGCCGCACCGGCGTCTCCTTCAAGGCGGAGACCTACAAGGTCCTCGCGCAAAACCCCAAGATCAACGGGGTGAAAGAGGCCAGCGGCAACTTCTCCCTTCTGGCCCACACCCGGTTCCTCTGCCCCGACGACTTCTACATCTGGTCGGGCAACGACGACCAGGTGGTCCCCATGATGGCCCTGGGGGCCAAGGGGGTCATCTCTGTGGCCTCCAACATCATCCCCGAGGTGATGGTGGAGATGAGCCACCTGTGTCTGAAAAATGACTTTGAGGCGGCCTCCAGGCTGCAGATCCGGTACATGGACCTCATCGACGCCCTGTTCATCGAGGTCAACCCCATCCCCATCAAGGCGGCCATGAACCTGCTGGGGATGAACGCCGGTCCCCTGCGCCTGCCTCTGTGCGACATCTCTCCGGAAAACGAAGCGGTCCTGCGCGCCTCCATGGAGCGCATGGGCCTTCTGAAGTGAGGGCGCAGACATGGTAAATCTGGTCATCTCCGGCTGCAACGGCCGCATGGGCCGGGCGGTGGAGGCCCTGTGCCGGGAGGACGGCGGCGTGACCGTGACAGCCGGCTTCGACCCCCTGGGTCAGGGGGAGCAGCGCCCCTTCCCCGTCTTCTCCTCCCCCGCCCTTTTCTCCGGCGAGGCTGACGTGGTGGTCGACTTCTCCCACCCCTCCGCTCTGGACGGGCTGCTGGACTTCGCCCTGTCCCGGAAGGTGCCCCTGGTGCTGGCCACCACCGGCTACTCCCCGGAGCAGCTGGCCCGAATCGGCGCGGCGGCCAGGGACGTGGCCATCTTCCGCTCCGCCAACATGTCCCTGGGCATCAACGTGATGCTGGAGCTGGTGAAAAAAGCCGCCGCCGCCCTGGGCGACAGCTGTGACATCGAGATCGTGGAGCGCCACCACAATAAGAAGGTGGACGCCCCCAGCGGCACCGCCCTCATGCTGGCCGACGCCGCCGCAGAGGGCTGCCCTCACGAGACCGCCTATGTCTACGACCGGCACAGCGTCCGGCAGCCCCGGGACCGCCGGGAGATCGGCATCTCCTCGGTGCGGGGGGGCACCATCGTGGGCGACCACGAGGTCATCTTCGCCGGCCATGACGAAATCATCGAGATCCGGCACACCGCCATGTCCCGGGAGATCTTCGCCCAGGGCGCCCTGGCCGCCGCCAAGTTCCTGGCCGGGGTCAAGGCCCCCGGTCTGTACGACATGAGTGCGCTGGTCAAATGACCGCGATCTTTTGAGGGCGGCGCAGACGCGGCAGGCGTCTGCGCCGCCTTTTCCGCATGACTCTACGATGCGTCGGTTGTGTCTCCGGGACAGATCTGGTATGCTTAAAAAAACCAGCTCAAATTTCTTCACACAGGAGGAGATACCGTGGACTACGAAAAAATCGGTGGTCTGATCCGCAGCCTGCGCCTGGAGCAAGGGCTGACACAGCTGCAGCTGGCGGTTCGGTTGGGCATCAGCGACAAAGCCGTCTCCAAGTGGGAACGCGGCATGGGTTGTCCAGACGTTTCCCTCCTCCCCCACCTGTCTCAGACCCTTGGCGTGGAGCTGGAGAGTCTGCTGACCGGTGAGCTGGACATCAACGACGAAGCGGGAGGAACCATGAAGCATCTTCAATTTTATGTCTGCCCCCATTGCGGGAACCTGATCTGCTCTTGGGCTGAGGCGGGTGTGACCTGCTGCGGCAAAAAGCTGGCACCCACTGTGCCGCAAAAGGCCGAGGGAAGCGATCGTCTGGCGGTCGAGCAGATCGAAAACGACTACTTTGTCACCTCAGACCACCCCATGTCCAAAGACCACTATATCCGCTTTTTGGCTCTGCTCACCGGGGAAACACTGGTGCTGCGCCGGCTCTACCCCGAGTGGGACCTTCAGGTTCGCCTTCCCCGGGTGGGCCACGGCCGCCTGCTGTGGTTCTGTACCCAGCACGGTCTATTCCAGCAGCTGGTCTGAGGAACTCGTCACGATCAAGGAACCGATGAAGTATGATAAGCTGATATAGGAAAAACGCTTCGCCCCCTGCGGCATGATCGCAGGGGGCGTTTTCATCCGAAGACCCGGATGGCACCGCCGCACCACCGCAGCAGCTGGGCGGTGCACCGGCCGGGGTCTCCCTCCCGAAGGGCGTGCCAGAGGGCGGCGTCCTCCCCGGTGAGGCCGGCATCCAGCTCTGCCCTGCGGCGGAGATAGACGCCGGTGCGGGCGAAATGGGCCGCCTGAAGAGCAAAGCGTGCTCCCTTTACAGCCTCTGGCGGCACAGTACTTTTCTTTCCATGGACAGCGTTGTGGACGCACAGGTGGTAGAGGCCGCAGGCCCCCAGCAGGGCCGCCCGGGCCGCGTCCTCCCGTCCGGGGGCGGGAAAGAGGTCCTCCAGCCTCCCCAGCACCGGGACGGTATCATACCAGAACTGGAACCGGTCTCCCCGGTCCCAGCGGCGCAGCTCCTCCGCCCCGGAGAAAAAGCCGCACACCAGCTCCCGCCGGGGCAGCTCATCCAGTCCCCGGCGGTAGGCCGTCAGGTCGGCCGGCTCCAGCCGGTCCAGCACCAGCACCACGTCGATGTCGCTGTCCGGGCCGGCCTCCCCCCTGGCCCGGCTGCCCTGGAGCCCGATGAAGCGTACACGTCCCCCGAACAGATCCAGCGCCATGGCCTGATACCCCGCCAGCCAGCGGTCCATGTCCAGATCAGGCATTCTGATCACACTCCCCTCAAAATGCGTGGAGGGCGGAGCTCTCTCCGCCCTCCACGTGTTCTCTCTCGGTGCCCTCCTGTCACAGGGTGACCTTGTGGAACACCTTTTTGCCCTTCTTGATCATCAGACCGTCCCCGGCCAGGTCATCCCGGGTATAGGCAGCGGCGGGATCAGCCGCCTTCTGGCCGTTGATCTCCACGCCCCCCTGCTCCACCAGGCGGCGGGCCTCCTTCTTGGAAGGGGCCAGGCCGCACTTCACCATCAGATCCAGCAGGCCGATCTTTCCGTCGGTGAGATCGCCCTCGGCGAGGGCGGTGGCGGGCACGTTGCTCATGTCGCCGCCTCCCACGAACAGGGCCTTGGCGGCGTCCTGGGCCTTCCTGGCCTCCTCCTCCCCGTGGACCAGGGCGGTGAGCTCATAGGCCAGGATCTCCTTGGCCCGGTTGAGCTGGGCGCCCTCCCACTTGTCCATCTCGTCGATCTGCTCCAGGGGCAGGAAGGTGAGCATCCGGATGCACTTGAGCACGTCGGCGTCGTCGATATTGCGCCAGTACTGGTAAAAGTCGTAGGGGCTGGTCTTGTTGGGGTCCAGCCACACGGCGCCCGAGGCGGTCTTGCCCATCTTCTTGCCCTCGGAGTTCAGCAGCAGGGTGATGGTCATGGCGTGGGCGTCCTTGCCCAGCTTGCGGCGGATGAGCTCAGTGCCCCCCAGCATGTTGGACCACTGGTCGTTGCCGCCGAACTGCATGTTGCAGCCGAAGTGCTGGAACATGTAGTAGAAGTCGTAGGACTGCATGATCATATAGTTGAACTCCAGGAAGGAGAGCCCCTTCTCCATGCGCTGCTTATAGCACTCGGCCCGGAGCATGTTGTTCACCGAGAAGCAGGCGCCCACCTCCCGCAGCAGGTCGATGTAGTTCAGCTTCAGCAGCCAGTCGGCGTTGTTGACCATCATGGCCTTCCCGTCGGAGAAGTCGATGAAGCGCTCCATCTGCTTCTTGAAGCAGTCGCAGTTGTGCTGGATGGTCTCCGGGGTCATCATGCTGCGCATGTCGGTGCGGCCCGAGGGGTCGCCGATGTAGCCGGTGCCGCCCCCGATGAGGGCGATGGGCTTGTTGCCCGCCATCTGCAGCCGTTTCATCAGGCACAGGGCCATGAAGTGGCCCACGTGGAGACTGTCCGCCGTGGGGTCGAAGCCGATGTAGAAGGTGGCCTTCCCCTGGTTCACCATCTCCCGGATGGCCTCCTCGTCGGTGACCTGGGCGATCAGCCCTCTGGCCTTGAGCTCGTCATACACTGTCATCGTTTTCATCCTTTCGTCGATCTCTATGGCAAGATTTTTCACGCTTTTTGGTCCGCCGGAGCGGGACGGTCCAGCCTGGCCCGGAGCACGTTGTAGATCACCACCGCCCCCACCACGATCACCGCCCCGATCAGGGCGAAGGGGCCCATGGTCTCATGGTAAAAGACGGCCACCAGGATGGGATTGAGCACCGGCTCGATGCCAGAGACCAGGCTGGCCGTCACCGCCGGGGTGCTCTTCAGTCCGATGCACATCAGGATATAGGCGCAGGCCACCTGGAACACTCCCAGCACCAGCAGGCTCGTGAGGGCAGTTACTGTAAAGTCAGTTTCCTGTACAATGAAGGGCAGGCCAGCCACGGCGGAGATCACGTCCCCCCAGAACACTGAGGAGATGGGGTCACAGTCGGGCATGTCGTTGAGCAGGAACACCCCGGCATAGGACACCCCTGACAGCAGGGCCAGCACGTTGCCCAGCCCGCCCCCGAGGGAGAGGCTGTCCACGAAGAAGAACAGGATGCCCCCGAACACCACCCCGCAGGTGACCAGGTCCAGCCGCCGGGGCCGTTTCCGGAACAGGACGATGGTGAACAGCAGCACGAAGATGGGGGCGGTGAACTGCAGCACGATGGTGTTGGCTGCGGTGGTCATCTTATTGGCCAGACAGAAGAGGATGTTGGTGCCGCACACGCACAGCGCCCCCAGCAGCACCCACCGGTTCATCCGCAGCGGATGGCGGATGACCAGCAGATAGATCCCGATGACCACCAGGGCGATGGCGGTCCGCCCGCCGTTGATGGCCATGCCGCCCCAGGGGATCACCTTGATGCACAGTCCGCCGATGCTGTACAGCACCGCGGCCAGGAAGATACAGAAGGTGCCCTTCTGCTGCTGTGTCATCCGTGTCCCCCCTTTCCAAAAGAAAAACGCCCTCTCTCCCCACGGGGACAGAGGGCGAAATACGCGGTACCACCTCTGCGTCTGCCGCTCCCTCGCGGGGGCGGCCTCGGCAAGTCGCTGACTTGGCTCCGCTGTAACGGGCGGGGCCCGGACGCGCCTACTGAGCCGAAGGGCCGTTGGGGCGTCTGCTCCGGAGGGTATTCTCGGCGCCGTCCTCTCCCCCTTCCACCAAACGGGGGCTCTCTGCGCAGGGCGTGCGCCGATACTCTTCTCCGTCATCGCAGTGACACATCGGACAGAATCATAGCATGTCCGCGGACGTTTGTCAAGGCGGACGTCCCCGTGTCCCTTTTCAAGATAAGTAGTGATGGTCCACCCCCCCAAGCATAGGAAGTGTAGCCACACTTCCGGCAAATCCCTGACCCGGCCCCCCCTGCCGGGCCGGGGATTTTGCTTTTTGGGGCATATCCCCAACCCCCTGTTTTCTCTCCGTGTTTACAATTACCATGTTTCAAAAATCTGCTTACGCTGGTATAATCAAAAGAAATAGCTGACTATGCGTTAAAAAGCGACGCCGCAATGGTTCGTTGCGGCGGTTCCTGCTTGTGTTGGTAGAAATAAAACGCCTTATTTGCTATGATTTTTTCAAAATCAAATAGCAGGAGGAAACGACACTATGACCCTCGGAGAGAAAATACAAAAA
>CALXCP010000007.1 GCA_944386845.1 uncultured Oscillospiraceae bacterium
TCATGTCCGCCCCCTCCAAGGACGACACCCCCATGTTCGTGTGCGGCGTCAACCTGGACAAGTACACCAGCGACATGGACTTCGTGTCCAACGCCTCCTGCACCACCAACTGCCTGGCCCCCATCGCCAAGGTGCTCCACGACAACTGGGGCATCACCGACGGCCTGATGACCACCGTCCACTCCACCACCGCCACCCAGAAGACGGTGGACGGCGTGTCCATGAAGGACTGGCGGGGCGGCCGGGCCGCCGCCGGCAACATCATCCCCAGCAGCACCGGCGCCGCCAAGGCGGTGGGCAAGGTGATCCCCTCCCTGAACGGCAAGCTCACCGGCATGTCCATGCGGGTGCCCACCCTGGACGTGTCCGTGGTGGACCTGACCGTCAACCTGGCCAAGCCCGCCAAGTATGAGGAGATCTGCGCCGCCATGAAGGCCGCCTCCGAGGGCGAGCTGAAGGGCATCCTGGGCTACACCGACGAGGACGTGGTGTCCTCCGACTTCCTGGGCGACCCCCGCACCTCCATCTTCGACGCCAAGGCCGGCATCGCCCTCACCGACACCTTCGTGAAGGTCATCAGCTGGTACGACAACGAGATCGGCTACTCCAACAAGGTGCTGGACCTGATCGAGCACATGTACAGCGTGGACCACAAGTAAGCAGGGCTCCACCCGGTCCCCCCTCTTTTCAGAGGGGGGACTTTTTTGTCGGGGGCTTTCGACCCCGTTCGGGAAAATTATAAAGAATGCGGGAAGAATATTTTGTCGTATTTTGTCGAACGGAAAACAATCTTTTCTAATTTCAGATTTCCGCCATTTTTATTGTCAATTTCAGCATACTGGTCCTGAGGTGAATCGCATGGGATTCGGGGCCCGAGCCAAGATGCTGGTGACCGACCGCGATGTCAAGCAGAAGACGCTTGCCGCAGCGGTCGGGATCTCGGAAGGGAAAATGAGCAACTACCTGAATGAGAAGAACGAAATGCCCACCCGCGTGGCGGTGGGCATCGCGGAGTTTTTCCATGTCTCCACAGACTACCTGCTGGGCCTCACCGACGACCCGCAGCCGCCCATGAGCCTGTCCCAGGAGGAGCGGGCGCTGGTGGCGGGCTACCGGGCCCTGTCCCGGGACCAGCGGGAGCTGGTGCTCCACGGCGTGTCCCTCATGGGGGAGCAAAACCGGCGCTGACCGCCCCGGTCCGGCGGGGCGGCCCGGCTTCGATCGTGTCTGGCCGGGCGCTGGCCCCCCACATTTTGTGGTACCGGGGGCTGGCCGGAAAAAGATGCCGGGTCCGGGGAAAATGGGTGTTGACAGGGGTTTGCGCCTTACGGTATAATATCAGACGTTCCGCATCCGCGGGACGCTGATTTGACGACCGCGGCCCGTCTCCGGACAGGCCGTTGTGGAGTCGGGCGGTCCCCGCCCGAGATTCTGTACAGGAGGTGTACCCCGATGCTGAGAACCTACCAGCCCAAGAAGCGCCAGCGCTCCAAGGTGCATGGCTTCCGCAAGCGCATGGCCACCGCCAACGGCCGCAAGGTCCTGGCCCGCCGCCGCGCGAAGGGCCGCGCCCGCCTCACCTACTGATGAGACGGAAAGGAAATATCGTCTGACATAGGGGCGGAGGATGGAACATCCTGCCGCCCCTGCGAAGCGTATGCACATTTTGAGGAGAGGGCGGAGTCGGTGAAGCAGACGGTCTCCCTGAAACTGAACCGGGAGTTCCGCCGGCTGTACCAGAAGGGAAAGTCGGCGGTGGACCCCTTTCTGGCGGTCTACTGCCGGAAGAACCGGCTGGGCTTCAGCCGGCTGGGGCTGACGGTGGGCACCAAGGTGGGCCACGCCGTGGTCCGCAACCGGGTGCGCCGCCGCCTGCGGGAGAGCTACCGGGTCCACGAGGACCGGTTCCGCCCGGGATACGACATCGTGGTGGTGGCCCGGGGCCGGGCCGCCGGGGCCCGGTACGCCCAGCTGGAGCGCTCCCTGCTCCGGCTGGCCGGCAAGCTGGACCTGCTGAAGGGGGAGGGCGAGGGATGAAGACCGTCCTGCTGGCCCTGATCCGCTTCTACCGCAGCTACATCTCCCCCATGAGACCCCCGTGCTGCCGCTTCATCCCCACCTGCTCGGAGTACGCCCTGGAGGCCGTGGAAAAATACGGCGCCCTCAAGGGCGGCTGGCTGGCGGTGAGACGACTTTCCAAGTGCCACCCCTTTCACCGGCAGAAGTCCATCGAATACGACCCGGTGCCCTGACGGGGCGCCGGACCGCCTGGAGGTAACAACGGAATGGAATTGATCCTGACCCCCTTTTCCGCGCTGCTGCTGTTCCTGTACAACTTTCTGAACAGCTACGGCCTGGCCCTGATCGCCTTCGCCCTGATCGTCAAGGTGATCCTGTTCTACTTCTCCCTGAAGGCCAAAAAGAGCATGATCCAGATGAACCTGCTCCAGGGGAAGATGCAGCAGCTCCAGAAGCAGTACGGCAAGGATAAGGCGCGGTACAACCAAGAGGTCCAAAAGCTCTACGAGAAAGAGAAGATCAACCCCATGGGGGGCTGCCTGTGGTCCCTGGTCCCCATGATCGTGCTGATCCTGCTGTACTACATCATCCGGGAGCCCATCTCCTATCTGATGCATGTGCCCCGCGACATGATCGAGACCGTCGCCACCGTCACCAACGTGGCCAACACCGGCGCCTATCCCCAGATCTTCATGGCCCGGGAGTTCGCCGACCCCGGCGTCCTGGCCGCGGTGCAGGCCGCCCTGGGCGAGGCCGGCGCCGGCGTGTTCAGCCTGAACTTCGACTTTTTGGGCATCGACCTGTCCCAGGTCCCCAACTGGAAGTTCTGGACCGAGCCCATGGTCTGGAGCGAGAACTTCGGCCCCCTGACCCTTGTGGTGGTGTCCGTGGCCCTCAGCGTCCTGTCCATGTGGGTGAGCCAGCGGACCAACAAGCTCAACAAGGCCCAGTCCACCGGCAACAGCCAGGCGGACCGGATGACCAAGCAGATGATGGTCATCATGCCCATCATGTCGGTGTGGATCGGCTTCGTCATGCCCGCCGGCCTGTGCCTGTACTGGATCGCCAACAGCCTGTTCACCATGGTGCAGGAGCTCATCTGCAGCCGGATCCTGAAGAAGGATTACGAGCGGGCCATCGCCGCCCGTGAGGAGCAGGAGCGCCTGGAGAAAGAGGAGATCAAGCGCCAGAAGGCCGAGCGGGCCGCCCGCATCGCCGCCGAGCAGGAGGAGGCCAAGAAGAACAAGGGCAAGAAGAAGAGCGCCGCCCCCAAGCCCGCCAAGAAGAAGGAGTCCACCACCGAGGAGGGCCGGGTGGGCATCCGGCCCTATGCCCGGGGCCGCTCCTATGACCCCGACCGCTTCGGCGGCCCGACCCCCTATCACGACCCCAACGCCGCCCCCATCCCGGAGACGGCGCCCGCCGCCGGGGAGAAGGCCCCGGAGGCAGAGGCCGCCGCCCCGGCTCCGGAGCAGGAGGCCGCCGCCATCGGGACGGCCGCCGCGGCTGCCGCCGCTCTGGCCCCGGAGGAGGCCGCCCAGCCCGCGGAGGCCCCGGAGGAGGCGCTCCCTGACGGAGCGACCGCCGAGGGCGAGACCGCCGAGGACGAGGCTGTTGAGGGCGAGACCGCCGGCGACGAGGCGGAGGAGGACGAGGCCCGGGACGAGCGCCGGGGCAAGGCGTCCGACGACGACGTGGTGGAGATCTGACCGCCGCGGCAAAAAGAGGAGTGAACAACGATGCTGAAATACATTGAGACCACCGGACGCACGGAGGACGAGGCTCTCCAGAGCGCCCTGCAGCAGCTGGGGCTGGACCGGGACGACGTCTCGGTGGAGATCGTCGACCGGGCCAAGTCCGGCTTCCTGGGCTTCGGCAGCACCCCCGCCAAGGTGCGGGTGACCTACGAGGCCCCCGACGAGGAGGTCCCCGCCGCCCCTGTGGCGACGGTGGAGGAGACCGTCACCGTCACCGTGACGGAGGAGGCCCGGCCCGAGCCCGCCCCTGTCGCGGAGGAGCCCGCCCCCGCGGCGGAGGAGCCTGTCCCCGCCGCTCCGGAGGCCGCCGGGGAGGACCCCCGGGAGGAGAAGATCCGGACCTTCCTCACCGGCCTGCTGGCCCACATGGAGGTGGACGCCCGGCCCGAGATCCGCCGGGACGAGGAGGGCAACTACAAGGTGGAGCTGGTGGGCTCCGGCCTGGGGGCCGTCATCGGCCGCCGGGGGGAGACCCTGGACGCCATCCAGCAGCTCACCGGCTACGCCGTCAACCGGGGCCAGTCCAAGCGGGTCCGGGTCCAGATCGACGCCGAGCACTACCGCTCCAAGCGGGAGGAGTCCCTGCAGCGGCTGGCGGTGAAGATGGCGGGCAAGGCGGTGAAGTTCCGCCGGAACATGACCCTGGAGCCCATGAACGCCTACGAGCGCCACGTGATCCACACGGCCCTCCAGGACTACCCCGACGTGACCACCTACTCCACCGGCACCGAGCCCAACCGCCGCACGGTGGTGGCCTACGCTCCCGGGGAGCACCGGTAAGACGCCGCGGGGCCCGGCACGATGCGTGCCGGGCCCCTTTTTTCCAAAGACAGACGCGCGGCCCCGGAAGGGGCCGCGCGTCTGTCTCAGTTGAAGCGGTTCATGGCTGCGTCCACGCCGTGGGCAAGGACGTGCTCCACCGCGTCGGCGGCCCGGTCCACCGCCGCCTCCATGGCCTTCCAGTCCTCCCCCTGGAGCCTGCCCAGCACCCAGTCCGCCATGTCGTAGTCGGGGCGGGGCTTCTCCCCCACCCCCAGCCGCAGGCGGGGGAACTGGTCGGTGCCCAGGTGCTGGATGATGCTCTTGAGCCCGTTGTGGCCCCCGGCGGAGCCCCCCTTGCGCAGCCGCAGCTTGCCCAGGGGCAGGGCGGTGTCGTCCGAGATGACCAGCACCCGCTCGGGGGGGAGCTTGTAGAACCGGGCGGCGTCGCCCACCGCCTCGCCGGACAGGTTCATGAAGGTCACCGGCTTCATCAGCAGCGCCTTCTGCCCGGCCAGCCGGACGGTGTTGGTGAGGGCCCGGTGCTTCAGCTTCTGCACCGGCACGCCCAGCCGCTCGGCCAGGGCGTCCACCACCAGGAAGCCCACGTTGTGGCGGGTGCGCTCATATTTCTCCCCGGGGTTGCCCAGACCGACGATGAGCCAGTCCGCCCCCCCGGACCCTTTTCCGAAGAGCATAACATCACCTGTTCAGAGAGGATGGGCAGACCGCGGGGCGGGCCGTCGGCCCGCCCCGCGTTTGCCGCGCCCGTGCGGGCGGCCGTTACAGGAACAGCTTGGAGACGGAGGTCTCCTCGTAGATGTGGGCGATGGCCTCGGCGAACATGTGGGCCACCGACAGATAGCGGATCTTGGGGCACAGGGTGGAGACGTCGGGCTTGGGCTGGATGGTGTCCAGGAAGAGCACCTCGTCCAGGGCGGACTTGTTGATCCGGTCCAGGGCGGAGCCCGAGAGCACCCCGTGGCTGGCGCAGGCGGTGACCCGGAGGGCGCCGTTCTTCACCAGGGCCTCGGCGGCGTGGCACAGGGAGCCGGCGGTGTCCACCATGTCGTCCAGCAGGATGACGTTCATCCCCTTCACGTCGCCGATGATGTTCATGACCTCGGAGGAGTTGGCCTTCTGCCGGCGCTTATCCACGATGGCCATGGGCATGTCCAGCTTCTGGGCGAAGGCCCGGGCCCGGGCCACGCTGCCCACGTCGGGGGAGACCACCATGGTCTGGTCGTGGCAGTCGGCGAACTTCTCCCGGAAGTAGTTGACGAACACCGGGGAGCCCAGCAGATTGTCCACCGGGATGTCGAAGAAGCCCTGGATCTGGTTGGCGTGCAGGTCCATGGTGAGGACGCGGTCGGCCCCCGCCCGGGTGATCAGGTTGGCCACCAGCTTGGCGGAGATGGGGTCCCGGGGCTTGGTCTTGCGGTCCTGCCGGGCGTAGCCGAAATAGGGCATCACCGCGGTGATCCGCCCGGCGGAGGCCCGCTTCAGGGCGTCGATCATGATGAGCATCTCCATCAGGTTGTCGTTCACCGGGGAGCTGGTGGACTGCACCACGAAGACGTCGGAGCCGCGCACCGTCTCATAGATGGAGACGAAGTTCTCCCCGTCGGAGAAGGCGCCCGTCTCGCAGTCGCCCAGGGCGGTGCCCAGCTCCCGGCAGATGTCCTCCGCCAGCTTGCGGTTGGAGCTGCCCGCAAAGATCTTCAGGTCTTTCCCTCGTGAGATCATAGTCGATACATCCTTCCTCTTTGCCCGCCGTTGGCGGTCTTCTTCTCTCTTTTTTCAGGGCTTGCGCTTGGTGAACCGGCCAGCGGCCCGGCCGGGCTTGTTGACCTGCCGCGCCCGGGCGATGGCCAGGGCGTCGCCGGGGACATCCTCGGTGATGGTGGAGCCGGCGGCGGTGTACGCCCCGTCCCCCAGCTTCACCGGGGCCACCAGGTTGGTGTTGCAGCCGATGAAGGCATAGTCGCCGATGGCGGTGCGGTGCTTGGCCGCCCCGTCGTAGTTGACGGTGACGGTGCCGCAGCCGAAGTTCACCCCCCGGCCCACGTCGCTGTCCCCGATGTAGGTGAGGTGGGAGATCTTGGTCTCCGGGCCGATGGTGGAGTTCTTCACCTCCACGAAGTCGCCCACCTTGACCCCCGCCCCCACGTGGCAGTGGGGCCGGACGTAGGCGAAGGGGCCCACCTCGGCCCCGTCGTCCACCGTGCTGTCGAAGCACTGGGAGCTGTTGACGGTCACCCCGTCGCCCACGGTGCAGTTCACCAGCATGGTGTTGGGGCCGATCTCACAGTTGTCCCCGATCCGGGTGTCCCCCCGCAGGATGGTGCCGGGGAGCAGCAGGGTGCCCGCTCCCACGGTGACGGTGTCCTCCACGTAGACGGCGGAGGGATCCAGCATCTCCACCCCCGCCTCCAGCAGGCGGCGGCGGTTCTTTTCCAGAGACTGTGCGTCCATGCTCCGCAGCACTCCTTTCACGCTCCCCATTATAAAGGAACCCGCCGGGTTTGAAAAGGGAATTTCGAGAAAAAAACGGATTTTGTGAAAATTTTGACTGTGTCCCGCGGACCCCCGGACAAAAATCTCCCCCACGCGCCGGGGCGGGGCGTGGGGGAGTGGGTCACGCGGCGGGGGCCAGGGCGGCGGGCAGGTTGGCCCGCAGCCGGATGGGCCGGTAGATCCGGCACAGCTCCAGGGTGGCGCACAGGGTGTCCACGAAGTCCACCAGGGCGGCCTCCTTGCTGTGGGGCCGGGTGCGGGCCAGGGGCCACATGTGGGAGAGGATGATGTCCTCCTCCTTCCGGCTCAGGTCGGTGAGCTTTCTGGCGTTGCGCCAGGCGGCCACCGGGTGGTCGAAGCACTGCCAGCCCGGGTGGGCCGACTTGTCCCGGTTGTTGTAGAGATACAGGTCGTGGAGCAGTCCGCCCCGGGCGGCGGCCCGGTAGTCCAGCTTCAGGAAGCGGGCGGCCCGGAAGGAGAGGTAGGCCACGAACAGGCTGTGGTCGAAGCAGGTGACCTTGCCGTGGTGGTTCAGGCGGGTCATGGACTGCACCTGGTCGCTGTCCAGCAGGTCGTCCACCATGTTGACAAAGTGGGGGAAGTTCACAGAATTCCGCATGCACACATTCCTTTCTTCCGCAGGTGTTTCCACTCGGCCTACAGTATAGCGGCTCCGGGCGGAAAAGTCAGCAGGAAAATGCCGGCGGGCAAAAAATTTACAGTTTGGACACATCTCCCCCGGTCTTTGGCGGGCGGTGTGCCGCCCCGCCGCAGGGCGCGAGAAGGTGAATTGCCCCGGAGGGGCAAGAGAGGCTGGCCTGGGCCACAGCTCGGCGTGCCGGCGGTATTGGGCTCCGATGCCCGGCACGCTCCGGCGAATTCGCAACATGTAGGGCGGGGGCTGGGGCCCCGCCGCGCTGGTTCCTCCCCGCATCAAGTGGTCGATCGCGGAGCGCCCTGCTGCGGTTTCGCCTGAGGGCGAGTTTCTTTCTGCGCGCGCAGAAAGAAACCAAAGACGCGCTCAGAGAGGGCGGGGCGGATGGGATCTCCGCCTCCGCTGCGCTCCCGGCGGAGACCCATACGCCCCGCCCCCTCCGAGACCTCCCTATTTTATGGGGGACGAACACCTGGGCCTTGGCGGTCGCGGCCGGCGCGCAAGACCTCGCGGCCGTCCCCCTCTCGCGCCGGCCGTTACGGCCTGAGTTGGCGGACAAAAAGCCATTCGCGCTGGCCCCACGGCGCCTGAGCGGGCAGGATCGACAACGTGGGCAGATGCCGGGCCTTGCGTGGGTGGTCATTAGGGCGTGAGCCCCTTGCCCCCATCTCCACTCCCCACTCTTCACTCTCCACTCTCAATTCCTAATTCCTAATTTTCGTGAACTATCTCCTACCTCAACTCTCCCCCCGAACTCCCCCCTTCCCCTTGCTTCCCCCCGCCGGGTGTGCTATGATAGGGGGCGGCACCCCACCCCGGGAGACGGGGATGGGGCCGTTGCCGTCTCTGAATATCCATTATTTCCCTTTTTGAGGTGCCCTATGGAACAGCTCACCGCCATCCTGGACCGTGTGCCCGAGTTCCGTCAGCTGCTGGCCGCCGTGGAGGGGGGCGCCTGCCCCGCCGCGGTGTCCGGGCTGGCGGCGGTCCACCGCGCCCATTTCGCCGCCGGCCTGCGCCGGGCGGGGGGGCGCCCGGTGGCGGCGGTGTGCGCCGACGAGCTGGAGGGCCGCCGGCTGGCCGACGACCTGGCCGCCCTCACCGGGGAGGAGATCCCCGTGCTGGCCGGCCGGGAGCTCACCCTGCGGGACGCGGCCACCGTCTCCCGGCAGTGGGAGCACCGGCGGCTGGGGCTGCTGGACCGGCTGGCCCGGGGGGAGGTCCCCCTGCTGGTGGTGACGGTGGACGCCCTGCTCCAGCCCACGCTCCCCCCCGAGCTGCTGGACCGGGCGGCCCGGACCCTGCGGGTGGGGGAGAGCCGCGATCTGAACGAGCTGGCCGAGGACCTGACCGCCGCCGGCTATGTCCGGTGCGAGCAGGTGGAGGGGATGGGGCAGTTCGCCCTTCGGGGGGGCATCCTGGACGTGTTCTCCCCCGGCATGGAGCAGCCGGTGCGGGCCGAGTTCTTCGGGGACGAGGTGGACTCCATGGGCCTCTTCGACCCGGGGAGCCAGCGGCGCACCGCCAATGTGGAGCAGGTCCGCCTGCTCCCCGCCGCCGAGGTGCTGCCCCAGCTGTGCGCCGGCGGGCTGGCCGGCCTGGCCCAAAAGCTGGCCGGGCTGGAGAAGGGGGCGGGGCCCGAGCTGGCCGCCACCCTGCGCCGGGACCGGGAGGCCCTGGAGAACGGCCGGGTCTGTGCCGCCCTCGGCCGCTACCTGCCCCTCGTCGACGCCCGGGCGGCCACCGCCGTCCACTATCTCCCCGCCGACGCCGTGGTGGTCTTCTCCGAGAGCAGCCGGGCGGCGGAGCGGGGGCGCACCTGCGCCTGGCAGGCGGAGGAGGACGCCAAGGCCCTGCTGGAGGCGGGGGTGCTCTCCCCGGCCTGCGCCCGGCTGGCCCTGACCTTTGACGAGCTCACCGGAGCGCTGGCCGACTGGCCGGTGGTCTATCTGGACCCCTTCCCCCTGTCCGCCTATCCCGCGCCCCCCCGGTGCCTGCTGTCGGTGACCGCCAAGCAGCTGCCCAACTACGGCGCCAGCCTGGAGACGGCGGTGTCCGACCTGGCCCACTACCGCTCCGCCGGGGTGGGGACGGTGGTGCTGTGCGCCGGGCGGCAGCGGGCGGAGACCCTGCAGGGCCTGCTCCGGGAGCAGGGGCTGCCCGCGGCCCTGGACTTCGCCCTCTCCCGCCTGCCCGGGCCGGGGGAGCTGCTGCTGACCGAGGGGACCCTGTCCGCCGGCATGGAGTACCCCGCCGCCCGGCTGGCCGTGCTGGCCGAGGGCCGGGGCGGCCCGGCCAAAAAGGCCCGGCGGCCCAAACAGGCCACCAACCGCCAGCGGCTGGAGAGCTTCACCGACCTGACCCCCGGCGACCTGGTGGTCCACGAGCACCACGGCATCGGCCGCTTCGTGGGGATGGTGAAGCTGCCCGCCGACGGGGTGGAGAAGGACTATGTGAAGCTGGCCTACGCCGGCAGCGACGTGCTCTACGTCCCTGCCACCCAGCTGGACCTCATCTCCAAGTACATCGGCGCCGGGGACGAGGCGGGGGAGACCAAAAAGCTCTCCCGGCTGGGGGGCGGCGACTGGGAGAAGGCCAAGGCCCGCACCCGGAAGGCGGTGCAGGACCTGGCCAAGGGGCTCATCCGGCTCTACGCCGAGCGGCAGCGCCGGCCCGGCTACTCCTTCTCCCCCGACTCCCCGTGGCAGAAGGAGTTTGAGGACGAGTTCGAGTACACCGAGACCGAGGACCAGCTGCGCTGCATCGCCGAGGTGAAGCGGGACATGGAGAAGCCGGTGCCCATGGACCGGCTGCTGTGCGGCGACGTGGGCTACGGCAAGACCGAGGTGGCCTTCCGGGCCATCATGAAGTGCATCCTGGACGGGAAGCAGGCCGCCGTGCTGGTGCCCACCACCGTGCTGGCCCGGCAGCACTACCTGTCCGCCGTCCAGCGCTTTGCCAAGTTCCCGGTGACGGTGGAGGTGGTCAGCCGCTTCCGCACCCCCGCCCAGATGAAGGACGCCCTGCGCCGGCTGGAGGACGGGTCCATCGACCTGCTCATCGGCACCCACCGGCTCTTCCAGAAGGACGTGCGCTTCCACGACCTGGGCCTGCTGGTGGTGGACGAGGAGCAGCGCTTCGGGGTCACCCACAAGGAGAAGCTCAAGGAGCTCTCCCGGCAGGTGGACGTGCTCACCCTCTCGGCCACCCCCATCCCCCGGACGCTGAACATGGCCCTGTCGGGCATCCGGGACATGTCCATCATCGAGGAGCCCCCCCAGGACCGGCAGCCGGTGCAGACCTACGTGCTGGAGCACGACTGGGGGGTGCTGGCCGACGCCATGCGCCGGGAGCTGGAGCGGGGAGGCCAGGTGTACTATCTCCACAACCGGGTGGAGACCATCGCCCGGGCCGCCGCCCGGGTGCGGCAGCTGCTGGGGAACCAGGTGACGGTGGAGGTGGCCCACGGCAAGATGAGCCAGGAGGAGCTGGACCAGGTCATGAGCCGCATGACCGACGGGGAGATCGACGTGCTGGTGTGCACCACCATCATCGAGACGGGCATCGACATCTCCAACGTGAACACCCTCATCATCGAGGACGCCGACAAGCTGGGCCTCAGCCAGCTCCACCAGATCCGGGGCCGGGTGGGCCGGTCCAGCCGCCGGGCCTACGCCTATCTCACCTACCGCCAGGGCAAGGTGCTCACCGAGGTGGCCGCCAAGCGCCTCGGGGCCATCCGGGAGTTCGCCGAGTTCGGCTCGGGCTTCAAGATCGCCATGCGGGACCTGGAGATCCGGGGGGCGGGCAACCTGCTGGGGCCCGAGCAGTCGGGCTTCCTCATGAGCGTGGGCTACGACATGTACCTGAAGCTGCTGGAGGAGGCCGTCCTCACCCAGCAGGGGGAGACGCCCCCCCAGCGCACCGAGTGCGCCGCCGACCTCACCGTCTCGGCCAACATCCCCGACCGGTACGTCCCCTCGGCGGAGCAGCGGCTGGACCTGTACCGCCGCATCGCCCGCATCCGCACCGAGGACGACGCCGACGACCTGGTGGATGAGCTCATCGACCGGTACGGCGACCCGCCCCGGCCGGTGAACAACCTGATCTCGGTGGCCCTGCTCCGGGCCGCCGCCGCCCGGTGCGGCATCCTGGACATCCAGCAGAAGGGGACTAACCTGAACCTCTACCTGGCCCAGTCCGACCTGGAGCGGGTGGCCCGCCTGTGCGGCGGGCCGGAGTACCGGGGGAGGCTGCTGTTCAACGCCGGGGAGAAGCCCTATCTGGCCCTGCGCCTGCGGAAGGGGGAGGACCCCCTGCGCTGCGCCCGAAAGCTGGTGGACGATTTCGCCGCCCAGCCCACCGGGACCTGACCCGGCGGGATCACCACACAAGGAGGAACCTATCTCATGAAGCTGTTTCGCAAGCTGGCCGCCGCCGCCCTGGCCGCCGCCCTGACCCTGAGCTGCCTCACCGCCTGCGCCCCCGGCGGCGGGGAGGACGAGACCACCGACGACATCATCCGGCAGACCGCCGGCATCCCCGCCGACACCGTACTTTTCACCCTGGACGGGCAGGAGATCACCGCCGAGGAGTATCTCTATTGGGCGGCCTATTCCGCCGACTACCTGGTGCGCTACTTCTTCGGCTCGGCCGACGCCCTGGACTGGAGCGACGGCACCGTGGACGAGTTCGTCCGGGCCAACGCCCTGGACGCCGTCTCCCTCTACCGGCAGGCCCAGGCCTACGCCGGCGAGCTGGGGGTCGCCCTCACCGACGAGGAGCGGTCCGCCATGGACGCCGACATCCAGGAGACGGTGGACACCCTGGGCAGTGAGGAGCAGTACGCCCGCCGCCTGCAGCAGTCGGCCATCTCCCCCGAGGGCTTCCGGGCCATGCTGGAGCGGTTCTACCTGTACTCCGCCCTGCTGGACCGGGTCTACGGCCCCGAGGGCAGCCAGCCCGTCACCGAGGCCGACCTGGAGGACTACATCGACGAGAACGGCATCTACCGGGCCAAGCACATCCTGCTGCTGACGGTGGACCAGGTCACCCGGGAGCCCCTGGACGACGAGACGGTGGCCGAGAAGAAGGCCCTCATCGACGACCTGCTCTCCCAGCTCCGGGCCAGCGGGGAGCCCCTCACCCTCTTCGACCAGCTCATGAACGAGTACAGCGAGGACACCGGCCTGGCCACCAACCCCGACGGCTACACCACCCAGCGGGGGGAGATGGTCTCCGCCTTTGAGGACACCGCCCTGGCCCTGGAGCCCGGGGAAATCAGCGACGTGGTGGAGAGCGAGTACGGCTACCACATCATCCTGCGCCTGTCGGTGGACCCGGAGGACTACCGCTCCGCCGCCGCCTCCGCCCGGCTGGACGACACGCTGTACCAGCGCATGGACGCCCAGACGGTGGAGTACGCCGACGCCTATGACTCCCTGGACCTGGAGGCCTTCTACACCGCCCTCACCGCCTTCCGGGAGAGCGTCTCGGAGGAGTGAGCCAGCTCCACATCCCCACGCAGGGCCCGCCGGCGGCAGCCGGCGGGCCTTTTTCTCTGCCCGGGGCATATTTCCCCGGCCTGTCCGCTATACATGGAGAGGAACTTGTCCCGGCCCGGTCCCGGGCCGCACACCGCAGAGAAGGAGCGTGGTCCCCGTGCGTCAATGGCACTCTCTCACCCCCCGGCAGGTGCTGGAGGAGCTGGATGCCTCCCCCGGCGGCCTCACCGGGCGGGAGGCGGCCGCCCGGCTGGAGGCCCGGGGCCCCAACCGCCTCCCCCAGCCCCCCCGGCCCGGGCTGTGGGCCCGGCTGTGGGGCCAGCTGAAGGACCCCATGATCCTGGTGCTGCTGGCGGCGGCGGGGCTGTCCCTGCTGTCCACCGGGGGGGAGGACTGGGTGGAGGCCGCCATCATCCTGGGCATCGTGGTGCTCAACGCCGTCATCTCCCTGTCCCAGGAGGACAGCGCCCACCGGGCCCTGGAGGCCCTGCGGCAGATGTCCGCCCCGGCCGCCCGGGCCGTCCGGGACGGGCAGGTACAGCGGGTGGATGCCGCCCGGCTGGTCCCCGGGGACGTCATCCTGCTGGAGGCAGGCGACCTGGTGCCCGCCGACGGGCGCATCCTGGAGTGCGCCGGCCTGTCCGCCGACGAGTCGGCCGTCACCGGCGAGTCCCTGCCCGTGTCCAAGGCCGCCCTGGACCGGCTGCCCCCCGACACCCCTCTCGGGGACCGGCGCAACACCGTCATCGCGTCCACCGTCATCACCGGGGGGCGGGCCCGGTGCGTGGTCACCGGCACCGGCACGGACACCGAGGTGGGCCGCATCGCCCACCTGCTCCTGTCCCAGGAGGAGGGGGAGACCCCTTTGCAGCGGAAGATGGGGGAGATCTCCAAAAAGCTCTCCCTGCTGTGCCTCGGGGTGTGCGCCGTGATGTTCGGGGTGGGCCTGCTGTACGGGGCGCCCCTGCTGGAGATGTTCCTGTCGGCGGTCTCGCTGGCGGTGGCCGCCATACCCGAGGGGCTGCCCGCCATCGTGGCCATCGTGCTGGCCCTCGGGGTGCAGCGGATGGCCGCCCGCCACGCCATCGTCAAGAGGCTGCCCGCGGTGGAGACCCTGGGCTGCGCCGGGGTGATCTGCTCCGACAAGACGGGCACCCTCACCGAGAACCGCATGACGGTGACCCGGGTGTGGAGCCGGGGGGAGCCCGCCCGGCGGGCCGCCCTGGCCGCCGGCGCCCTGTGCAGCGACGTGGTCCCCGTCTCCCGCCCCGGCGGGGGGGCCGGGTGGTCGGGGGACCCCACCGAGGCCGCCCTGGTCCGGGCGGCGGCGGCGGAGGGGCTGGACAAGGGGGCCCTGGAGGCCGCCCACCCCCGGGTGGCCGAGCTGCCCTTCGACTCCCGGCGCAAGCGGATGACCACCGTCCACCGGCGGCGGGACGGCACCCTGCGGGTGCTGGTGAAGGGGGCCCCCGACGTGCTGCTGGCCCGGTGCACCCACATCCTGGACGGGCCGGAGGGGAGGGCCGTCCCCCTCACCCCCGCCCTGCGGCGGCAGGTGGAGGGGGCCAACGCCGCCATGGCGGAGGGGGCGCTGCGGGTGCTGGCCTGCGCCGGGCGGGACATCGACCGGCTGCCCCCCGGGGGGCAGGAGGGGCTGGCCGGGCTGGAGGAGGGCCTCACCTTCCTGGGGCTGGTGGGGATGATGGACCCGCCCCGGCGGGAGGTGAAGCGGGCGGTGGCGCAGTGCCACGCCGCCGGCATCAGGCCGGTGATGATCACCGGGGACCACAAGCTCACCGCCCTGGCGGTGGCCCGGGAGCTGGACATCTTCCGGCCGGGCGACCTGGCCGCCACCGGGGCCGACCTGGATTTCATGAGCCAGGAGCTGCTGGAGCGGGAGGTCCACCGCTTCACGGTGTACGCCCGGGTGTCCCCGGAGCACAAGCTGCGCATCGTCAGGGCCTGGCAGGCCCGGGGGGTGGTGGTGGCCATGACGGGGGACGGGGTCAACGACGCCCCCGCCCTGAAGGCGGCGGACATCGGCTGCGCCATGGGGATCTCGGGCACCGACGTGGCCAAGGGGGCCGCCGACATGATCCTCACCGACGACGATTTCGCCACCATCGTCCGGGCGGTGGAGCAGGGCCGGGGCATCTACGCCAACATCCGCAAGGCCATCCACTACCTGCTCTCCTGCAACATCGGGGAGATGCTGGCCCTCTTCCTGGCCACCCTGCTGGGCCTGTCCCAGCGGCCGCTGGAGGCGGTGCAGCTGCTGTGGCTCAACCTGGTGACCGACTCGCTGCCCGCCCTGGCCCTCGGGCTGGAGCCGGTGGAGCCCGGGGTCATGGCCCGGGGGCCCCGGGACGCCGGGCAGCCCCTGTTCACCCGCCCCTTCACCCTTCGGCTGCTGTGGCAGGGGGCCCTGGTGGGGGGGCTGACCCTGACGGCCTACTGGCTGGGGGGCTGGGTGCTGGCCGGCCCCGCCCGGGCGGACGGGGTGGCCAACACCATGGCCTTCGCCACCCTCACCTTCTGCCAGCTCTTCCACGCCTTCGACGTGCGCAGCGAGGAGCAGTCCCTCTTCCGCCTGGGCCTCACCACCAACCCCGCCATGGTGAAGGCCTTTCTGGCGGGGGCCGCCCTGCAGCTGGCGGTGCTGTGCTTCCCGCCCCTGATGGCCGCCTTCTCGGTGTGCCCCCTGACCCCGGCGGAGTGGGGGGCGGTGCTGGCCCTGTCCCTGACCCCGGTGCTGGTGTGCGAGGGGGAGAAGGCCCTGCGCCGGCGGAGAAGGCGCTGAGCGGACGACATGGGGCCGCGCCCGGGCGGGCGCGGCCCCATGTTCCGTTTTTTATTCCACGCTCTTCAGAGACTGGACCATGTCCAGCTTCTTCAGCTTCCAGTGGGCGGTGAGGTTCACCAGCAGGGAGAACACCACCGTCAGCCCGGCGGCCCACAGGTAGCTGGGCAGGGCCAGCTCCCGGCCGAACATGAGCAGATCGATCTCCACCGTCAGCACCAGCCACTGGTGGAGCAGCTTGCCCAGCACCATGCCCAGGGCCACCCCGAACACGGTGAGGATGACGTTCTCCCGGTAGACGTAGGCGGACAGCTCCCCGTCGTAGAAGCCCAGCACCTTCAGGGTGGCCAGCTCCCGCATCCGCTCGGTGATGTTGATGTTGGTGAGGTTGAACAGCACCACGAAGGCCAGGGCGGCGGCGCACACGATGATGAGGACCACGGCGTAGTCCACGCTCTCCAGGCTGGAGGTGAAGGTGTTGCGGATGTCCGAGATCAGGGACAGGGAGGTCACCCCGTCCAGGGAGACCAGCTCGGTCTCCAGGGCGGTGGACTCCGCCGTCTCCCCGAAGGGGCAGTCCACCAGGATGAGGTTGTCCTCGGGCGGCGCCCCGTACAGGGTCTCATAGTAGGCGTCGGAGACGTAGACCCAGTGCTGGATGTAGTGCTCGGTGACGTCGGCCACCCGGACGGTGACCCGCTCGTCCCCTTCCAGGGTGAAGGTGTCCCCCGGCCCCACGTCCAGCAGGGTGGCCAGCTTCTCGGTGAGCACCGCCCCGTCGTCAGGGAGGACCACCGGGTCCTCGCTGGTGCGGTGGCGCAGGTCCACGAAGCGCTCCAGCTCCTCCTGGCTGCCGGCGGTCTGGAGGGTGCAGTCCACCGAGTAGTCCCCGCTCTGGGCGGTGACCGTCTCGGCCCGGCACAGCCCCCAGCCCTCCACCAGGTCGCTGCCGTCCAGGGCGGCCTCCACCTCTCGCAGCTCCCCGGGGGTCACGTCCTCCACCAGGCCCACCTGGGCGGTGTAGCGGTAGATCTCGTCGAACTGCTTGTCCATGACGTCGGTGATGGAGCCCCGCAGGCCGAAGGCGGTGACGATGAGGGCGGCGCACCCCCCGATGCCGATGACGGTCATCCAGAACCGCTTTTTGTACCGGAACAGGTTGCGCAGGGTGATCTTGTGGTTAAAGGACAGCTTCCGCCACAGAGGGGCGGCGCGCTCCAGCAGGATGCGCTTGCCCATGGGGGGCGCCTTGGGCCGCATGAGCTCGGCGGGCACCGCCGTCAGGGCGGACAGGCAGGCGGCCAGGGCGGCCAGGGTCACCGTCCCCACCGCGGCCAGGCAGGCCAGGACAGAGGTCACCGGCTCGGTGCTGTACACGATGTCCCCGATGGTGTAGAGGATGGTCCAGGCGGTGCAGATGATCCAGGGCAGCAGGGTCAGCCCCACGGCCAGGCCCACCCCCGCGCCGATGGCGCTGGCCAGAAAGCCGTAGCCCACGTACTTCACCGCGATGGCCCCCCGGGAGAAGCCCAGGGCCTTCAGCCCGCCGATGGCGGTGCGCTGCTCCTCCACCATCCGGGTCATGGTGGTCAGGCACACGAGAGCGGCCACCAGGAAGAAGATCAGGGGGAAGACGGTGGCCAGGTTGCCCATCCGGTCGGCGTCCATGCCGAAGCTGGCGTAGCCGGCGTTGGTGTTCCGGTCCAGGATGTACCACTCGGCCTCGTCCAGCTGCTCCACGTCCCGGCGGGCCTGCTCCAGCTCCTTCTGGGCGTCGGCGATCTCCTGGTCGGCCTCGGCCTTGCCGTCCAGGTACTCCTGATAGCCGTCGGCGTACTCCGCCTCGCCGTCGTTGAGCTCGGCCAGGGCGTCGTCCAGCTCCCGCTGACCGTCGGCCCGCTCCTCCTCCAGGGTGGCCCGGCCGTCCTCCAGCTCGGCCAGCCCGTCGTAGTACTCCTGCCAGCCGTCGTCCAGCTCCTGCCGGGCGTCCTGATAGTCGGCCAGCCCGTCCTGGTACTCCCGCAGGCCGTCCTGATACTCGGCGTACCCCTCGTTGTACTCGGCCCAGCCGTCGTCCAGCTGCCGCTTGGAGGACTCCAGGACCAGGTAGGTGATGTCCAGCTCCTGCTTGCCCGCCGTCAGCTGGGCGTACTCATCGGAGGCGTAAAAGGCCGCCTGCACCTGGGCGTAGACCGCCTCATAGACGGCGGGATAGGCCTGGTCATAGGCCTGCTGGTACAGGGTTGGGTAAAGCGGGTTGTCCGGCAGGATCCCGTAGCTGGCCAGCTGAGCCTGGACCTGTTGGACGGTGGTGGCCTGGGCGACGCTCTGGGCGGAGGACACCAGCGCGGCCTCCGCCTGGGCCAGCCCCTGCTGGTACTGCTCCATGCCCAGCATGTACTGGAGCAGGCCGGCGTCGTACTGCTTCTGGGCGTCGTCCAGCTGTGCCCTGGCGTCGGCCAGCTCGGCCTCGGCGTCGGCCAGCTCCCGCTCCGCCTCCTCCAGGTCGGGGGCGGCGTCGGCGTACTCCCGCTCGCCGTCCTCCAGCTCGATGAGGGCGTCGGCCAGCTCCCGCTCCCCGTCGTCCAGCTCGGCCTCGGCGTCGGCTATCTCGGTGCGGAAGGTGTTTAGGCCGTCATAGTACTCGGCCCAGCCGTCGTCCAGCTCCTTCCGGGCGTCGGCCAGCTCGGCCTCGGCGTCGGCCAGCTCGGCGGCCACCTCCTCCTCCGCGTCGGCCAGCTCCCGCTCCGCGTCGGCCAGGGCCTCCTCCGCCTCGGCGCGGACCTCGTCCCCCCGGATGCGGGAGCGCTCCTCCCCGAGGGGCTCCAGGGCGTCGGCGTAGCTCTCCATCAGGTCCTCATAGGCGTCGCTGTACGTCTGCAGCTCGGCCCCGCCCTCCATGAGCAGGTAGATGTCGGTGTACGCCTCCATGGCGAAGGCGCTCTCGGGCATGAGGATGTAGGCGGACACCTTGCCGGTGCCCAGGGTGGAGCTGCCCCGCTCGATGCCGATGTACAGCGGGGAGTCGGCCACCCCCACGATGGTGGCCTCGGTGACGGACAGGGCGTCCTCAAAGCTGCCCGTCCCGGTGTCCAGGGACACGGTGTCCCCGAGGGACAGCCCCGCCTCCTTCATGAGCAGGGGCTCGGCCAGGCACTCCCCCGGCCCCTCGGGCATCCGGCCCTCCCGAAGGGCGGGGGCGTTGATGGGGTCGGCGTCGGGGTAGGAGAGCACCTTGACGATCAGGTCGCTGTCCCCCATGGCGATGACGGCGTCCACCGTCCAGGCCCCCTGGGCCCGGAGCACTCCGGGCTGGGCCGACAGGGCGTCCACGTCCCCCTCTGTGAGGCCCAGCGTGCCCATCACGTGCAGGTCCATGAGCTCCTGCTGGTCGAAATACCGGTCGGCGGACAGCTTCATGTCGGGGGCGGTGGCCCGCAGGCCGGCCAGGAAGCACACCGCCAGGGCGGACAGCACCAGCAGCGAGAGAAACCGGCTGAAGGTGTGCCGGATCTCCCGCAGGGTGTCGGTGAGGATGCGGTCATGGCGTGGCTTCATGGGGAACGGTCCTTTCGGGGAGAGTGTTTCGTGAATGAGGAATTAGGAGTTAGGAATTTTTGGGGTCGGGGCGTTGCCGTGTTTTTCGTGGGTCCCCGCCCCAACGAACGCCCCCGCGAGGCGCCTCTCCGTCGGGGGCGGAAAGTTTCTTCGCCTGCCCACGGGCGGCAGCAGGCGGGAGAAAGCCGCGTCGGCTCACGAAGCGCCGAAAAGAGAGGCGGGCAAGGAACAGGATTTGAGGGGAAGGAGATTTTCAAGGACCATGGGTCCTTGAACCGGTCTTTGGTGACTTTCTGCCGGCGCAGAAAGTCACTCGCCCTCAGGCGAAACCGCAGCAGAACTCTCCGCAAGGAACCACTTGATGCGGGGAGAGGCCACGGAACGCCGTTCAGGGGTCATAGGGGGCGAAGCCCCCTATACCTCAAAAGGGCGGCGGGCGGGTTCACCACTCGATCTCCTCCACCGGGGTGGGCCTCTCGATGCGGTCGATCCCGTCCACCTTCCCGTTCTTGATGTGGATGACCTTGTCGGCCATGGGGGCGATGGCGGTGTTGTGGGTGATGACCACCACCGTCATCCCCTGCTGGCGGCAGGTGTCCTGGAGCAGCTTCAGGATCTGCTTGCCGGTGACGTAGTCCAGGGCGCCGGTGGGCTCGTCGCACAGCAGCAGCTTGGGGTTCTTGGCCAGGGCCCGGGCGATGGCCACCCGCTGCTGCTCGCCGCCGGAGAGCTGGGCGGGGAAGTTGTCCATCCGGTCCCCCAGCCCCACGTGGCGCAGCACGTCGGCGGCGTCCAGCGGGTCCCGGCAGATCTGGGCGGCCAGCTCCACGTTCTCCAGGGCGGTGAGGTTCTGCACCAGGTTGTAGAACTGGAAGACGAAGCCGATGTCGTACCGGCGGTAGGTGGTGAGCTGCTTGGGCCCATAGCCGCTGATCTCCTGCCCGTCCACGGTGATGGTGCCCTCGGTGCAGCTGTCCATGCCGCCCAGGATATTCAGCACGGTGGTCTTGCCCGCCCCCGAGGGGCCCACCACGATGACGAACTCCCCCTTCTCGATGTCGAAGCTGATGTCGTCCACCGCGGTGATGGTGACCTCTCCCATCTGATAGCGCTTGACCACGTGTTCCAGCGAAATGTATGACATGGCGGCCCTCCTGTCCGATAGAAAACAGGTGTTGATTATCTGTGTCGGTATCTATTATAATAGACACGGCCGGGCTTTCAAGGGTCACTTCCCGCCGCATCTGTATGGAAAGCGACACTCCGCCCGGCCGGTGTTGAAAAACGAAAAAAGTTTACAAATGAGAGAGGAGGGGCCGCCATGGCCCAGAGCGAGGACCGCCGCGTGCGCCGCACCCGGGAGCGGCTGCGCCAGGCGCTGACCCAGCTGCTGCTGGAGAAGGACGTGCGGGACATCACCGTCCGGGAGCTCACCGACCTGGCCGACGTGAACCGGGGGACCTTCTACACCCACTACCGGGACATCTACGACCTGCTGGAGCAGACGGAGAACGCCCTGTTCGGGGAGCTGGAGGCCCTGCTGGACTCCTACCCCCGGCAGGAGGTGATGGAGCACGTCTCCGCCCTGCTGCTGGACGTATTCCGGTTCGTGGGCGGCAACCGGGACCTGTGCCGGGTGTTTCTGGACCGGCAGGCGGTGGACCGCTTCTCCCAGCGGCTCAACGAGCTGATCTACCGCAAGTGCCTCCACGAGTGGCAGGGGCTCACCCTCCCCGGCCTGACCGACCCCCGGTACGCCCTGGTCTTCCTGGTGGGAGGCACCGTGGAACTGGTGCGCGCCTGGGCCGTGGGGGGCTTCGCGGAGCCTCCGGAGGAGATGGCCGCCCTGGCCGAGCGGCTGATCCTCTCGGGCGTCCGGCCCTGAAAAACAGGCGGAAGGACGGGGCGGCCGCCCCATCCTTCCGCCTGACTGCGTCTTACGCCCGCAGGAAGCCCTTGCCGAAGATCTCGCTGGAGTTGGACACCACCATGAAGGCGTGGGGGTCCAGCCCCCGGAGGTACTTCCGCAGCACCACCGCCTGTCCCCGGGAGATGACGGTGAGCACCACGGTGACCTCCTCCCCGCTGTAGGCCCCGGTGGCCGTCCAGTAGGTGGCGCTGCGGTGGAGCCTGCCGGTGATGAACTGGCACAGCTCCTCGGGGAAGCGGGTGACCACCATGAAGCTCTTGCGCCGGTTCAGCGACTCGATGGCCGAGTCCACCAGCACCGACTTGAGCATCAGGCCCAGCAGGGAGAACAGCCCGGTGCGGATGTCGTACAGGAACAGGGTGCCCCCGGCGATGAGCACGTCGGACAGCAGCAGGGCCATGCCGATGTCCATGGGGGTGACCTTTTTCAGGGCCATGGCCACGATGTCGGTGCCGCCGGTGCTGGCCTCGATGTTGAACAGCACCGCCGAGCCCAGGGCGGGCAGCAGCACCCCGAACAGCAGCTCCAGCAGGGGCTGGTCGGTGAGGGGGGCGGACAGGGGGACCACCGCCTCCAGCCCCGCCAGCATGGCGGAGAAGAGGACGGTACAGAAGATGGTCCGCACGCCGAAGCCCCGGCCCAGCACCGCGAAGCCCAGGACCAGGGACAGCAGGTTCAGCACCGCCGCCACGTTGGAGGCGGGCAGGGCGGGCAGCGCCGCGTTGATGAGCACCGCCAGGCCGGTGACCCCGCCGGTGGAGAAGTGGTTGGGGAACTTGAAGAAATAGGACCCCGCCGCCACCAGGGCGGTGCCCAGCACCATGAGGGCCAGCTCCCGGGCCAACTGCCGGGGCGGCAGGGCCGGGCGGGTCTTCGCCGTCTTGTCCATGGGGACCCCTCCTTCAGGCATGGTCTCAGCTTTCCTCCATCATACCATCCCCATTCGCCGGGCGCAAGACGGACCCGGAGGAAAAGGGGAAAAACAGGCGCCGCGGCCCCATCCGGGGCCGCGGCGCGGTCATCCTGTTCGGCGCTGAGCGGGGCGCCAGCCCGGCGGCGCAGCGGCCGCGCCCCGCTGTGTGGGGCCCCGGCTGTGCGGGGAACGTGTGCGGGGCGGGCAGGCTGCCTGCTTATTCCCCCTCGGCAGCCAGCACGGCGGCGCAGCGGTCGCAGAGCTCGGCGTGGTGGCCGGGGGCGCCGATGGCGTGGCTGTGGTTCCAGCAGCGGGGGCACTTGGGGGCGTCGGAGAGCTTGACGGCGATGGCGCAGGGGATGAGGCAGTCGTCGAACCGCTCCCCCTCCACGGCATCGGTGGTGACGGTGACACCGGAGACGATGCACAGGGTGGCCAGGTCCTCCCCGGCCAGGAAGGCGGCGTCAGCCTCGGAGACCGAGAGGGTCAGCTCGGTGTCCTGGGCCTTCTTGAACACGCCGGCGGCCCGGGCGTTCTCCAGGGCCTTGTTCACCGCGTCCCGCAGGGAGACCAGCCGGGCCCACCGGGCGGCCTCGTCCTCAGACAGGGCCAGGGCGTCGCTGTGCTCGGGCATGTCGTTGAGCAGGACGCTCTCGGCGTTGGCGCCGGCGCCGTGGCGCATGGCGTGCCAGATCTCGTCGCTGGTGAAGGCGAGGATGGGGGCGATGAGGCGGGTCATGCCGTCCAGGATGTGGTACAGGGCGGTCTGGGCGGAGCGGCGGCCGGCCTCGTCCCCGCAGTAGAGCCGGTCCTTGATGATGTCCAGATAGAAGTTGGACATGTCGGTGACGCAGAAGTTGTACACCGCCCGGTAGACGGCGTGGAACTCATAGCGGTCGTAGGCCTCCCGGCAGGTCTTCACCAGGTCGTTGAAGCTGGCGATGGCGAAGCGGTCCAGGGGGAGGACCTGCTCCTTGGGCAGGGGGCGGTCCGGGTCGTAGTCGCACAGGTTGCCCAGCATGTACCGGGCGGTGTTGCGGATCTTCAGATAGGCCTGGCTGAGCTGCTTGAGGATGTCGGGGGAGATGCGCATGTCCTGGGTGTAGTCGGCGGAGGACACCCACAGGCGGAGCATGTCGGCGCCGTAGTCCTTGATGACCTCCTCGGGGGCCACCGCGTTGCCCAGGGACTTGTGCATGGCCTTGCCCTCGCCGTCCACCGTCCAGCCGTGGGTGATGATCTGCTTGTAGGGGGCCACGCCGTTGGCGGCGATGGAGGTGAGCATGGAGGACTGGAACCAGCCCCGGTACTGGTCGCCCCCCTCCAGGTACACGTCGGCGGGGTAGCCCAGCTCGGGCCGCTGGTCGGCCACGGCGGCCCAGGTGGAGCCCGAGTCGAACCACACGTCCATGATGTCGGACTCCTTGGAGAAGTGGACGCCGCCGCAGTGAGGGCATTTGAAGCCCTGGGGCACCAGCTCGTCGGCGGTCTTCTCGAACCAGATGTTGCTCCCGTGCTCCCGGAACAGGGCGGAGATGTGGTCGATGGTCTCGTCGGTGACCAGGTCGGCGCCGCACTGGTCGCAGTAGAAGATGGGGATGGGCACCCCCCACACCCGCTGGCGGGAGATACACCAGTCGGAGCGCTCCCCGATCATGGAGGTCATGCGCTCCTTGCCCCACTCGGGCTTCCACCGGATGCCGTCGCAGGACTGGATGGCGGCCTCCTTGATGGCGTCTACCGAGCAGAACCACTGCTCGGTGGCCCGGTAGATGATGGGGTGCTTGCACCGCCAGCAGTGGGGGTAGGAGTGGGTGATGTTCTCCCGGGCCAGCAGCAGCCCGGCGGCCTCCAGGTCGTCGGGGATGACCTCGTTGGCCTTGGCATAGAACTGCCCGTTGTACTTCTCGTCGGTCATGACCCCCTTGGCGTTCACCGGCACGGGGGTGCCGATGTGGGTCAGGCCGGCCTCGTCGTACTGCTTGCAGATGTTGAAGTCGTCGGCGCCGAAGCCGGGGGCGGTGTGGACGCAGCCGGTGCCGGCGTCCAGGGTGACGTGCTCCCCGCACAGCAGGACGCTGTCCCGGTCGAACAGGGGGTGCCTGGCGGTCATGAGCTCGAACTCGCTGCCCTTGAGGGTGGCCAGCACGGCGCAGGCGGCGTAGTCGATGCCGGCGGCCTTGCACACCCCCTCGGCCAGGTCTCGGGCCAGGACGTAGATCTCGCCGCTGGGCGCCTGGAGCAGCACGTAGTCAAAGTCGGCGTTGACGCAGATGGCCATGTTGCCCGGGATGGTCCAGGGGGTGGTGGTCCAGATCACGAAGAACATTTTGGACAGGTCGCCGTACTGGCCCAGCTTCCCCTTATCGTCCCGGACGGGGAACTTGACGAACAGGGTGGTGCAGGGGTCGTCGGCGTACTCGATCTCGGCCTCGGCCAGGGCGGTCTGGTCGTGGGGGCACCAGTACACCGGCTTCATGCCCTTGTAGATATAGCCCTTCTTGGCCATGGCCCCGAAGACCTGGATCTGCTTGGCCTCGAACTCGGGCTTCAGGGTCAGGTAGGGGTCGTCCCAGTCGCCCAGGACGCCCAGGCGCTTGAACTGCTCCCGCTGCCTGTCCACGAAGGACAGGGCATACTCCTTGCACTTCTCCCGGAACTCGGCGGTGGTCAGCTCCTCCCGCTTCACCTTCTTGTCCTTGAGGATGGCCGACTCGATGGGCAGGCCGTGGGTGTCCCAGCCGGGGACATAGGGGGCCTGATACCCGGTCATGTTCCGGTGCTTGACGATCATGTCCTTGAGGATCTTGTTGAGCGCCGTGCCGATGTGGATGTTGCCGTTGGCGTAGGGCGGCCCGTCGTGAAGGACGAACCGGGGCTTGCCCTCGTTGCGGGCCACCATCTTGCGGTAGAGGTCGTGGTCGTACATCTCCTTCAGCATGTCCGGCTCCCGCTTGGGCAGGGCGGCCCGCATGGGGAAATCGGTCTGGGGCAGGTGGACGGTCTTGTTGTAATCCATAGGGGATCCCTCCAACAGTTTCAGAATGAAGATCAAGAAGAATGACAATATATGACTGGGCGATCAGTAGTGCAGCACCACCCGCCGGCAGGTCTTGCAGATCCAGGCCTCGGGGAACTCTCCCTGGTACAGGCTCACATCGTCCTTCCCGGCCAGGACGGTCCATTTGTGCTCCTTGGGGCTCCACAGCAGCCCCTTCCCGAAGACCCGGCCGGACTCCATGGTCCGGCCGCAGATGGGACATTTGACTTCCACGGAAAACACCTCCCCCGGGGAAAGACAGAAAATGAAACGCGCCCCTGCCTCACAAAGAGACAAAGGCGCACACCTCTGCGGTACCACTCTTCTTGCCGGGGCATGGCGCTCCGGCCGCTTGGGTGTGAGATAACGGTCACCTCCGGCGGAGCCTACTGGGAGAAACTCTCCGTTGGGTCCGCGGCTCCAGGGGGATGTTCTCCGGGGCGCGCCCTCCGCCCTTGCACCGGCCGGACGGCTCTCTGAAGCGGCGCTTTTGTCCCGGGTACTGTCCCTGTCATCGCCTGATGTTCCATATCAGTTTCCCCATCTTATCGCGCCCGGCGCGGTTTGTCAAGAGGATCTCTCAGATCTCCCCCGGAGATACAAAGTTTCCCCCCTCTTTCCCTTGCGGCACAGCCCCTGTTGTGGTATAATGAATCAGTTCAGGCGGCACCGGTTTTTTCCGCGCCGCCCACCACCGAAGACAAAGGGGACCGGGCCATGAACGTACCTGACGACATCTGGAAAAAAGTCCTCTCCCTCATGGAGCGGGAGATGACCTCCACCACCATCGACACCTGGTTCGACGACGCCAGCGCCCTCTCCCTGGAGGGGGACTGCTTCACCCTCTACACTCCCACCTCCTTCAAGCGGGACATCATCGTCTCCCGGTATCTCCCCGCCATCCAGAACGCCCTTCACGAGCTGTTCTCCTCTGAGTTCCGGGTGGAGGTGCTCACCGGGGGGGAGGCGGAGCAGCGGGCCCAGGGAAAAAAGGACGACGGCTTCCTCCCGGGCACCGAGGAGTACACCTTCGACCGGTTCGTGGTGGGCTCCTCCAACAAGTTCGCCCACGCCGCCGCCGTGGCGGTGGCCGAGAATCCGGGCAAGAGCTACAATCCCCTGTACATCTACGGGGAGTCCGGCCTGGGCAAGACCCATCTGCTCTACGCCATTGCCCACCAGATCCACGAGACCCGGCCCGACTTCAAGATCGTCTACATCAAGGGGGACGCCTTCACCAATGAGCTCATCCAGGCCATCCGGGAGAACCGGAACCAGGAGTTCCGGGAGAAGTACCGTTCCGCCGACGTCTTTCTCATGGACGACGTGCAGTTCGTGGCCGGCCGGGCCTCCACCCAGGAGGAGATGTTCCACACCTTCAACACCCTGTACGAGGCCAGGCACCAGATCGTCTTCACCTCCGACCGGCCGCCCAAGGAGATGCTCCGGCTGGACGACCGGCTGAAGACCCGGTTCGAGTGGGGCCTGCTGGCCGATATCCAGCCCCCCGACTACGAGACCCGGGTGGCCATCATCAAGAACAAGGCCATCCGCATGGGGATGGAGCTGCCCGACGCGGTGCTCCAGTTCGTGGCCGAGAACATCACCTCCAACGTCCGGCAGATCGAGGGCACCGTCACCAAGATCCTGGCCTTTCAGGACCTGCTGGGGGACAGCGTGGACGTGAAGACGGTCACACGGGCGGTCCAGGACATGTTCAAGGACAAGTCGGACATCCTCCCCACCCCCGCCCTCATCATCCAGGAGGTCTGCAAGTTCTACGACATCCCCGAGGACGTCCTCCGGGGGCAGGGCCGCACCAAGGACACCTCTCTGGCCCGGCAGATCGCCATCTACCTCATCCGCCGGATGACCACCCTCTCCCTGAAGGAGATCGGCCGGGAATTTGAGAACCGGGACCACAGCACGGTGCTCAGCTCCCTGTCCCGGGTGGAAAAGCTGGTGAAGAGCGACCCCAACATCGCCGAGGTGGTCAAGGACATCACCGCCAACGTCAACGCCCACTTCGAGAGCTGACTTTTCCACTTTTCCACCGGTTTTTGTGGATATGTGGAAGATCTCCTGCGGAGAACTTTTTTCTTTCCCTCCCCCTGTGGAAAAGGGAGCCGGACCGTCCACACCCCCTGTGGAGGCGAAGACCCCTCCGTCCCAGGGGCTCAGGCCGTTTTTCCACATCTGTTTTCTCTACGGCAGCTATTACGAGATAAATGCTCCTCTCCTCCCCGGGAGAGGGCGAGAAAGGTCGTGTCCCTATGAAATTCTCCTGTGAAAAGGCCCTGCTCCAGGCGGCCATCTCGGTGGCCTCCCGGGCCGTCTCCCCCAAGAGCTCCATCCCCGCCCTGGAGGGCATCCTCCTGGAGGCCGGGCAGGAGCTGTCCCTCACCGGCTACGATCTGGAGACGGGCATCCGAACCACCGTCCCCGCCGAGATAGGCGAGTCGGGCTCCCTGGTGCTGTCCGCCCGGCTGTTCGGCGAGATCATCCGCAAGTTCCCCGACGACGTGGTGGTCTTCTCCACCGACAACTACATGGTGAACATCAAATGCGGCATGAGCGAGTTCAACATCTTGGGCACCGACGCCGAGGAGTTCCCCGAGCTGCCGGTGGTGGAGTACCAGAACACCTTTGAGATCCGGCAGGACCTGCTCCGGGCCATGATCGGGCAGACCCTCTTCGCCGTCAGCGACAACGAGAGCCGGCCCATCCACACCGGCTCCCTCTTCGAGGTGGACGCCGCCGGCCTCACCGTGGTGTCGGTGGACGGCTACCGCCTGGCCCTGCGGCACGAGGAGATCCTGAAAAAGGAGGGGGAGGACGCCTTCTCCTTCGTGGTGCCCGGGGCCGCCCTGGGCGAGGTGGAGCGCATCTGCGGCGACACCGAGGAGCCCATCACCGTGGTCCAGGGCTCCCGGCACATCATGTTCAAGGTGGGGGACGCCCTGCTGGTCTCCCGGCGGCTGGAGGGGGAGTTCCTGGCCTACCGCAACGCCATCCCCCGGAACAATACCATCAAGGTGGAGGGGGACACCCGGACCCTGCTGGCCAGCATCGACCGGGTGAGCCTCATCATCAGCGACAAGCTGAAAAGCCCCCTGCGCTGCGTCTTTGGG
Organism: uncultured Oscillospiraceae bacterium; assembly: GCA_944386845.1. Lineage (GTDB taxonomy): Bacteria > Bacillota > Clostridia > Oscillospirales > Oscillospiraceae > CALXCT01. Next base: position 28,584 of record CALXCP010000007.1, read on the forward strand.
GACGGGGTGCTGAACATCACCACCAAGACCGCCATCGGGGACGCCGCCGACCAGTGCCCCATCGACGGGGACGGCACCGGCCTGGAGATCGGCTTCAACAACCGCTATCTCATGGACGCCCTGAGGGCGGCCCCCGCCGACCGGGTGCGGCTGGAGCTCACCACCGGGGTGGCTCCCTGCGTCATCCTGCCGGTGGAGGGGGAGCCGGAGAACTTCCTCTACATGGTCCTGCCGGTGCGGCTGAAAGCAGAGTGAAAAGTTCAGAGTGAAGAGTGAAGAGGGCCTGTCCGGCGGAGCCGAATCGTCAGGCTCACGCCCCGCAGGCGGCAGTATGATCTCCGCCCGGGACCGTTCACACTTCACTCTCCTGAAAGGAACGTTTTATGCAGCACGAGGAGATCCATATCACCACTGAGTTCATCAAGCTCCAGGACCTGCTGAAGTTCGCCGGGGCGGTGGAGACCGGGGGGCAGGCCAAGGAGCTCATCCAGGCCGGCATGGTGACGGTGAACGGCGAGGTGTGCACCATGCGGGGCAAAAAGCTCCGCCCCGGGGACAGCGCCCAGGTGGAGGACCGGCTGGTCCTCACCGTCCGGTGATCGCCAGGGCGCTGGAGCTGGACTTCTTCCGGAACTACGTCCACCTGGAGGCCAGCTTCCACCCCCGGATGAACCTCATCTACGGGGACAACGCCCAGGGCAAGACCAACCTGCTGGAGGCCGTGGCCTATCTGTCCTCTGCCCGCTCCCACCGGGCCCGGTACGACCGGGAGCTCATCCGGATGGGGGTGGACTCCGCCTTTCTCAGGGGGGAGGTGGAGAGCGGCGGCCGGGACTACACTCTGGAGGCCCGGCTCTTCCGGGGCCGGGGACGGCAGCTGTTCTCCAACGGGGTGCGGCTCAAGGCGGCGGCCGAGCTGTCGGGCATCCTCACCACCGTCCTCTTCTGCCCCGAGGACCTGTCCCTGATCCGGGCGGGGGCGGCGGAGCGCCGGCGGTTTCTGGACGGGGCCATCTGCCAGCTGCGGCCCAGATATGCCGCCGCCCTGGCCGAGTACGGCCGGCTCTATGAGCACAAGACCCGCATTCTCCGGGACTGGCCCGAGCACCCGTCCCTGCTCCAGACCCTGGACGACTTCAGCCTGCGCATGGCCCAGACCGGGGCCCTGCTCATCCACTACCGGGCCCACTTCATCCGGAAGCTGGCCCAGCACGCCCCCGCCATCCACCGGGACTTCTCCGGCGGGCGGGAGGAGCTGTCGCTCCGGTATGAGACGGTGTCCACCGTGGCCGACCCCCTGGCCCCGCCCAGGGACATCCTGCAGCGGCTGCTGGAGCACCAGGAGACCCACCGGCAGGCCGAGCTGGACAGCCGGCAGTGCCTCTCCGGCCCCCACAAGGACGACCTGGCGGTGGACATCGACGGGGCCCCCGCCCGGCAGTTCGGCTCCCAGGGGCAGACCCGCACCGCCGCCCTCTCCCTGAAGCTGGCCCAGCGGGAGCTCTTCCAGGAGGACACCGGCCAGTGGCCGGTGCTGCTGCTGGACGACGTGCTCTCCGAGCTGGACGCCCGGCGGCAGGCCTTCGTCCTCAACCGCATCCGGGGCGGGCAGGTGTTCATCACCTGCTGCGAGGAGGAGAAGCTGGAGGGGCTGGAGCAGGGCGCCGTCTTCCGGGTGGAGGACGGAAAGCTGTTTATGTGAGAGGAAAGGAGTGGAGCCGCTCTCCACTCTTTACTCTGAAATGGAGGTGCCGCAGTGCCCATCGTCCTTGGTCTGTTCTGCGCCCTGCCGCTGGGGCTGGGCGCGGCGCTGGAATATCTGAGCTGCCGGCTGCCCCGCCGGAAGGCCTGGCGGGCGCTGCCCCCGGCGCTGGCGGTGCTCTTCGCCCTGCTGGCGGGGGCCGGGCGGCTGAGTTTGTGGGAGACCGAGACCGTCTCCCCGGTGACCCAGCTCATCATTTTCCCCGGCCTGCCGGCGGTGTTCTGCCTGGCAGGCTGCTGGCTGGGCTGGCGGCTGTGGAAGCGCATCTGGAGCCCCCGGGTCATCCGGTGAGGAAAAGGAGGAAATACCATGTATCTGCATCTGGGCCAGTCGGTGGTGGTGAAGGACAGCGAGGTCATCGGCCTGTTCGACCTGGACAACAGCAGCTATTCCCACCTGACCCGCCGCTTTCTGGAGCAGGCCCAGCGGGAGGGCCGGGTGGTGAACGTCAGCGACGAGCTGCCCAAGTCCTTCGTCCTGTGCCAGGGGAGGCGGGACGTCCCCCGGGTCTATCTGTCCCAGCTCTCCACCGCCACCCTGCTGAAGCGGGCGGAGAACCATTCGTTGGAGTGATCCATACAGAGTTTGCCTTTGGAGGTTTTGCGATATGACTGACAGTTTGGAATACGGCCAGGAGAACGGCCAGGAGGCCAGCCCCACCGCGGTGGACCACGAGTACGGCGCCGCCGAGATCCAGGTGCTGGAGGGGCTGGAGGCGGTGCGCAAGCGCCCGGGCATGTACATCGGGTCCACCTCTTCCTCCGGCCTGCACCACCTGGTGTACGAGATCGTGGACAACGCCATCGACGAGGCGCTGGCCGGCTTCTGCGACCAGATCACCGTGGAGATCCTGGAGGGGGACATCATCCGGGTCACCGACAACGGCCGGGGCATCCCCGTGGACATCCAGCCCCAGACCGGCCGGCCCGCCCTGGAGGTGGTGTACACCGTCCTCCACGCCGGCGGCAAGTTCGGCGGCGGCGGGTACAAGGTGTCCGGCGGCCTCCACGGCGTGGGCGCCAGCGTGGTCAACGCCCTGTCCGAGTGGCTGGAGGTCCGGGTCCACAAGAACGGTCAGATCTATGAGATGAAGTTCTCCCGGGGCAGCATCACCCAGGAGATGAGGGTCGTCGGAGACACCGACCGCACGGGCACCGAGGTGGTTTTCAAGCCCGACCCCGAGATGTTCGAGGACACGGTGTACGACTATGAGATCCTCCACAAGCGCATGCGGGAGCAGGCCTTCCTGAACGCCGGGGTGCGCATCCTCATGGCCGACCGCCGCCCGGGCCAGGAGCAGGAGGAGTCCATGCACTATGAGGGCGGCATCCGGGAGTTCGTCACCTTCATCAACCGGAACAAGACCCCTCTTCACGAGCAGGTCATCTACATGGCCGGGGAGAAGGACACCGCCATGGCCGAGATCGCCATGCAGTACACCGACACCTACAACGAGGTCATCGTCTCCTTCGCCAACAACGTCCACACCCCCGAGGGCGGCATGCACGAGGAGGGCTTCAAGCGGGCCCTGACCAACGTGCTCAACGCCTACGGCCGGAAGGTGGGCGTGCTGAAGGGGGAGGAGAAGGTGTCCGGCGAGGACTGCCGGGAGGGGCTCACCTGCGTCATCTCGGTGAAGCTGGAGGAGGCCCAGTTCGAGGGCCAGACCAAGGCCAAGCTGGGCAACAGCGAGATCCGCACCCTGGTCAACGCGGTGGTCTCCGACAAGCTGGATCAGTTCCTGGAGGAGAACCCCGCCGTGGGCAAGGCCATCCTGGAGAAGGCCCTCATGGCCAACCGGGCCCGGGAGGCCGCCCGGAAGGCCCGGGAGTCGGTGCGCCGGAAGACCGGGCTGGAGAGCGGGCAGATGCCCGACAAGCTCCAGGACTGCAACGAGCGGGACCCCTCCCTGTGCGAGATCTACATCGTGGAGGGCGACTCCGCCGCCGGCTCCGCCATCCAGGGCCGGGACAGCCGGTTCCAGGCCATCCTGGCCATGTGGGGCAAGATGCTCAACGTGGAGAAGGCCCGGGCGGACAAGGTCTACGGCAACGACAAGCTCCAGCCCGTCATCACCGCCCTGGGGGCGGGCATCGGGGACGAGTTCGACCTGGAGAAGCTGCGCTACCACAAGATCATCATCATGGCCGATGCCGATGTGGACGGCGCCCACATCCGCACCCTGCTGCTGACCTTCTTCTTCCGGTACATGCGCCCGCTGATCGAGAAGGGCTATGTGTACTCCGCCGTCCCCCCCCTGTTCAAGCTCACCCGGGGCAAGACGGTGCGGGTGGCCTACTCCGAGGCGGAGCGGGACCGGGTCAGCGCCGAGCTCCGGGCCGACAACCCCAACGCCAAGGTGGAGATCAGCCGGTTCAAGGGCCTGGGCGAGATGGACTCCCACGAGCTGTGGGACACCACCATGGACCCCGAGAAGCGCACGCTCCGGCGGATCACCCTGGACGACGCCATCGCCGCCGACCAGGTGTTCACCGTGCTCATGGGGGAGGAAGTGGAGCCCCGGAAGCAGTGGATCGAGGAAAAGGCCCGCTACGCCGTGAATCTGGACTACTGAGGAGGTGACGCGAAATGGGACATAACCGCAGCTACCGGCCGGAGGACATCGCCTTCCCTGATCAGACGATCACGGAGTCCGGTCTGGTCACCGAGATGGAAAACAGCTATATCGAGTACGCCATGAGCGTCATCGTGGGCCGGGCCCTGCCCGACGTGCGGGACGGCCTGAAGCCCGTCCACCGCCGCATCCTGTACTCCATGTACGAGAGCGGCCTCACCCACGACAAGCCCTTCAAGAAGTCGGCCACCTGTGTGGGCGACGTGCTGGGCCACTACCACCCCCACGGGGACGCCAGCGTGTACGACGCCCTGGTCCGTCTGGCCCAGGACTTCTCCATGCGCTATCCCCTCATCGACGGCCACGGCAACTTCGGCGACGTGGACGGCAACCCCCCGGCGGCCTACCGGTACACCGAGGCCCGCATGGCCCGGATAGCCGACGAGATGCTCCGGGACATCGACAAGGACACGGTGAACTGGGACCCCAACTTCGACGAGTCCACCACCGAGCCCCGGGTGCTGCCCAGCCGCTTCCCCAACCTGCTGGTGAACGGCTCCAGCGGCATCGCCGTGGGCATGGCCACCAACATCCCGCCCCACAACCTGCGGGAGGTCATCGGGGCCTGCATCTGCGTGCTGGAAAACCCGGAGGCCACCGTGTTCGACCTGATGGAGCACATCACCGGCCCCGACTTCCCCACCCGGGGCATCATCATGGGCCGGGCGGGCATCCGGCAGGCCTACGCCACCGGCCGGGGCAAGGTGGTCATCCGGGGCCGCACCGAGTTCGAGCAGTACGGCAAGGACGACCGCACCCGGATCATCGTCACCGAGCTGCCCTATCAGGTGAACAAGAAGCAGCTCATCCGCAGCATCGCCGAGCAGGTGAAGGACAAGCGGCTGGAGGGCATCAGCGACCTGCGGGACGAGACCGACCGCAACGGCATGCGCATCGTCATCGAGCTGAAGAAGGACGCCAATCCCCAGGTGGTCCTCAACCGCCTCTTCGCCCAGACGGCGCTGCAGAGCAACTTCTCCATCATCATGCTGGCCCTGACGGACGACCAGAAGCAGCCCCGGATCCTCTCCCTGCGGCACATCCTGGACGAGTACCTCTCCTTCCAGCGGGAGGTGCTCCAGCGGCGCACCCGGTACGACCTGAAGAAGGCCCGGGAGCGGGCCCATCTGCTGGAGGGCCTGCTCATCGCCCAGGACAACATCGACGAGGTCATCCGCATCATCCGCTCCAGCTACGACAACGCCAAGCAGCGGCTCATGGAGCGCTTCTCCCTGGACGACGTCCAGGCCCAGGCCATCTGCGACATGCGGCTCATCGCCCTGCAGGGCCTCAACCGGGAGAAGCTGGAGGCCGAGTACAGGGAGCTGGAGGAGAAGATCGACTACTACGAGCGCTTCCTCGCCTCTGAGGAGCTCCAGACCCAGGTGCTGAAGGAGGAGCTCCAGGCCATCGCCGACAAGTACGGGGACGACCGGCGCACCGAGATCCAGGACGTGGAGGACGAGATCGACATCGAGGACCTGATCCAGGAGGAGGAGTGCGTCTTCACCCTCACCCAGGCGGGCTACATCAAGCGCACCCCGGTCAGCGAGTACGCCGCCCAGTCCAAGGGAGGCATGGGCAAGAAGGGCATCACCACCCGGGAGGAGGACTGCGTGGCCGACGTGTTCACCGCCTCCACCCACGACTACCTGTTCTTCTTCACCGACACCGGCAAGGTCTACCGCAAGAAGGGCTATCAGATCCCCGAGAGCGGCAAGACCGCCCGGGGCACCAACATCGTCAACATCCTCCAGGTGGAGCAGGGGGAGCGGGTGCAGACCATGATCCACACCCGGACCCTGGACAAGGAGGACCAGTATCTGGTGATGGTCACCCGGAACGGCACGGTGAAGCGGCTGCCCATCGCCGCCCTGAAGAACATCCGGCAGAGCGGCATCCGGGCCATCACCCTGGAGGAGGGGGACCAGCTCATCTCCGTCCGGGAGACCGACGGCACCCGGAAGATCCTCATCGCCACCCACGACGGCATGGCCGTCTGCTTCGACGAGAACGACGTGCGGCCCATGGGCCGCGCCGCCGTGGGCGTCCGGGGCATCCGGCTCCGGGAGGGGGACTACGTGGTGGGGGCCGCCCGGGCCCGGGCGGGCAAGTGCGTGCTGTCCATCACCGAGAATGGCTACGGCAAGCGCACCCCGGTGGAGGAGTACTCCGTGCACAACCGGGGCGGGCTGGGCATCAAGAACTACGCCGTCACCGACAAGACGGGCCCCGTGGTGGGCATCAAGGTGGTGGACGGCAGCGAGGACCTGCTGGTGGTCACCCAGGCGGGCATCCTGATCCGCACCCATGTGGACGCCATCCGGGTGGCCGGCCGGGCCACCCAGGGGGTCATCGTCATGCGCTTCAAGGAGGAGGGCGACCGGGTCACCGCCATCGCCCTGGCCGACCGGGAGGAGGAGGCCGGAACGGCGGACGCCGTCCCGGCGGAGCCCGCCCCTGACGCCGGCGGAGAGGGCTGACCGTGGCCCGGCGCAGGATCCGGGTGCGGCCCGGGAAGGCGGCCTCCCTGGTGAGCTTCGTGATGGGGCTCGCCTTCGTGGTCATCGGCCTGGTGGCCGTCATCCCCATGGCGGGGCCCTTTGGCCTGCTGTGGACGGGGGTGGCGGCGGCCATCACCGTCATGAACGGCGTCAACGCCTTCGGAAAGAAGGGGGTGGCCTCCATGGAGATCGAGACGGAGGAGGACGGCCCCGCCGGCGGAGCGCGTCAGGCCCCTGCCGCCGCCCCGGACGCCAGGGAGCGGCTGGAGCAGCTGAAGGAGCTGGAGGCCGCCGGCCTCATCACCCAGGAGGAATACGAGGAAAAGCGGGAGGAGATCCTGCGGGAGCTGTAAGGAGGTCCTGTCATCGTGTATCCGTCAGAACAGCGGATCAGCCATGTGGCCGCCGGCCTGTGGCGTCATCTGTACCAGTGCCAGCACGAGCTGGAGAAGTACGGGGCGAACGATCTGAAGATCACCCTGCCCGCTCTGTTCGCCATGTACCACTGCGCCGCCGGGACGGTGATGCAGCTGGGGGAGGAGGAGCTGGCTGACCTGCGCCGGGAGTTCGAGGACAACGTGGCCAACCTGGCGGAGGAGGACTACGTCACCCGGGACCAGGCGGCGGGGATGCTCTCCCTGGCCGGGCGGACGGCGGGGGAGATCGCCCGCCTGCTCCGGGAGGAGGGGGAGAAGGACCAGCCCAACCCCATCCGGGCCCTGGTGAAGGGGACCACCCGGACCCTGGAGCTGGACCACGGGGACGTGAACCGGCTGCTGGCCACCTCCCTGACCGACTTTCTGGTCATGGGCACCGTCCACCGCAAGGGCGGCCCCGAGCACGGCGCGCCCCACGGGGAGGAGACGCCCTGAAAAAGCCCCCACAGGGAGGAAGGCCGTTAGGAGGAACATGAAAACAGTCACCATTTACACTGACGGGGCCTGCTCGGGCAACCCGGGCCCGGGCGGCTGGGGGGCCATTTTGATGTACGGCCCCCATAAAAAGGAGCTCTCCGGGGGCGAGGCGCGGACCACCAACAACCGCATGGAGCTCACCGGGGTCATCCGGGCCCTGGAGGCCCTCACCGAGCCCTGCCGGGTGGAGCTGTACTCCGACTCCAAGTACGTCATCGACGCCCTGCAGAAGGGCTGGGCCAGGAGCTGGCGGGCCCGGGGCTGGGTGAAGGGGGACAAGAAGCCCGCCCTCAACCCCGACCTGTGGGCCCGGCTGCTGGACCTGTGCGAGGAGCACCAGGTGGTCCTCCACTGGGTGAAGGGCCACGCCGAGAACCCCTACAACGAGCGCTGCGACCAGCTGGCGGTGGCCGAGAGCAGAAAATACCGGTGAACCGGGAGAAGGGGCGGCGAGAGCCGTCCCTTTTCGCGCGGAATGTTTCCCGGCGGCAAAAAAAGTTCTCGCATATTCGGAGAAAATGCAGTATAATATATCCATAATGGAGGAACTATACCCCGGCTGTGCCGGGGCCGGGGCCCCCGGGCCCCGGCAGCGTGTTCGAGACAGGAGGGAAAGGGTATGAAACTGATCATTGCCATCGTGAATCGGGACGACGCCTCCGCGGTGACCCAGTCGCTCACCAAAAAGGGCTTCTCGTCCACCAAGCTGAGCACCACCGGCGGCTTCCTCATGGCCGGCAACGTGACCATCCTCATCGGCGTGGACGAGGAGCGGGTCCAGGCGGTGATCGACATCATCAAGGAGCAGTCCCACAGCCGCAAGCAGATGATCCCCACCACCACCGAGATGAGCTACGGCTACTACCCCAGCATGCCGGTGGAGGTCACGGTGGGAGGCGCCACCATCTTCGTGCTGGACATCGACCGGTTCGAGCGGGTGTGACGCCGTGATGCGGCTGGACGCCCTGGCGGGCAACGCCCCGGTGAAGGCCCGGCTGGAGGCCCAGAGCCGGGGCCGGGGCCTGTCCCACGCCTATCTCATCACCGGGCCGGCCGGGTCGGGAAAGCGGACCCTGGCCGGCCTGCTGGCCGCCGCCATGGTGTGCTCCGCCCCCGACGGGCGGCCCTGTGGCGGCTGCCCCGCCTGCCGGAAGGCGGCGGGGGGCATCCACCCCGACGTCGTCACGGTGGCGGGGGAGGACGGGAAGGACCTGACGGTGGCCCAGGTGCGCCGGATGCGGGCCGACGCCTACATCCGCCCCAACGAGGCGGAGCGGAAGGTCTACATCCTGCCTGACGCCCAGCGCATGAACGCCAGCGCCCAGAACGCCATGCTCAAGCTGCTGGAGGAGGGGCCGCCCTACGCCGCCTTCCTGCTCCTGGCCGAGGCGGCGGGGGAGCTGCTGCCCACGGTGCGCTCCCGGTGCGAGGTGCTCGCCCTGGCCCCGGTGGACCGGCGGGAGGGGGAGGCATGGCTCCGGGAGCGCTTCCCCGACGCCCCGGCGCAGGCGCTGTCCGCCGCCGCCCTGCGCTGCGGCGGCATTTTGGGCCGGGCGGTGGACGAGCTGTCCGGCGGCGGCGAGGAGGAGGCCGAGCTGTCCGCCCTGGCCGCCCGGCTGGCCGACACGGTGGAGGCCGGGGACGAGCTGGGCCGGCTGGAGCTGGCCATGCCCCTGGAGAAGTGGGACCGGGAGAGGCTGGCCCGGCTGCTGGACGCCCTGCGGGCCGAGGCGCTGCGCCGGCTGGAGCGGCCGGGACAGAGCGAGAGCGCCCGCCGGCGGTGGATGGCGGCGGCGGAGGGGCTGGAGCCCCTGCGGGAGGCCTGCGGCTTCAACGGCGCCCCGGGCCATCTGACGGGCTGGCTGTGCGCCGTGCTGTCCCAATGATTTAGGATTCGGAGGAATACTCTGTGACAGAGATCGTGACCGTACATTTCAAAGGCGGCGGGAAGCAGTACTACTTCGACCCCCGGGGCCTGACCCTGGCCCCCGGGGACCAGGTGGTGGTGGAGACCGCCCGGGGCCTGGAGTTCGGGCAGTGCGTCACCGGCAACACGGAGGTGGAGGAGACCGCCGTGGTGCAGCCCCTGCGCCCGGTGGTGCGCCTGGCCACCCCCGAGGACGTGGAGACGGTGGAGCAGAACCGGGAGCGGGAGAAGCGCGCCTTCCGCATCTGCGAGGAGAAGATCCGCCACCACGGGCTGGACATGAAGCTGGTGGAGGTGGAGTACAGCTTCGAGGGGAACAAGATCCTCTTCTTCTTCACCGCCGAGGAGCGGGTGGACTTCCGGGCCCTGGTGAAGGACCTGGCCGGCACCCTTCACGCCCGGATCGAGCTGCGGCAGATCGGCGTCCGGGACGAGGCCAAGATGCTGGGCGGCCTGGGCATCTGCGGGCGGCCTTTCTGCTGCGCCCAGTTTTTGGACGAGTTCCAGCCCGTCTCCATCAAGATGGCCAAGACCCAGAGCCTCTCCCTGAACCCCACCAAGATCTCGGGCACCTGCGGGCGGCTGATGTGCTGCCTGAAGTACGAGCAGGAGGCCTATGAGGACCTGGTGAAGCAGTGCCCCAAGGCGGAGTCCTTCGTGGAGACCCCCGACGGGGCGGGGACGGTGACGGCGGTGAGCCTGCTGCGGCAGCAGGTGAAGGTCCGGCTGGACACCGCGCCGGAGAGCCCCAAGACCTACCGCAGCTGTGAGCTGCGGGTCATCCGCAACGGCAAGGGCAAGCGGCCCGAGGGCTATGTCCAGCCCCCGCTGTCCGAGCTGGAGCACCTGCGCTACATCCCCACCGAGGAGGAGCGGCTGGCCGCGGCGGAGGCGGAGGAGCCCGGCCTGGGCTTCCGGCTGGACGCCGCCCTCACCGCCCTGGAGATGGCCCCGGCGGCGGAGCCGTCCGCCGAGCCGCGCCGGGAGGGGGAGGGCAGGAGCCGCTCCCGCCGGCACCACCGGGGCCGGGGGGGCAAGGGCGGCCAGGGCCAGGCCCAGGAGCAGCAGCCCCGCCCCGAGGGGGGGCAGAAGGCCGCCCCCAGGCAGCCCGCCCAGGCGGACGCCCCCCAGCAGGGGGACCGGCCGGCCGGGGAAAAGAAGTCCCGGAGCCACCGCCGCTGGCACCGCCGGCCCAAAAAGCCGGGGGACGGCGGACAGGGCGGCGCCAACGCGTAAAGAGACCCGCGGGGCGGACCGTTTCGGTCCGCCCCGCGGGCTTTTTTGCGGGAAGAGTGGAGAGCTGGGAGCGAAGAGTTGAGAGTGAAAAGTGAAGAGTGAAGAGTGAAGATAGGGATGGGCGCTTACTCGTCCTCCTCGGTCTTGGTGACGGCGATGTTCAGCTCGTCCAGCTGGGCCTGGGTGACGAAAGAGGGAGCGCCCATCATCAGGTCCTGGGCGTTCTTGTTCATGGGGAAGGGGATGATCTCCCGGATGGAGTCCTCCCCGGCCAGCAGCATCACCATCCGGTCCACCCCGGGGGCGATGCCGGCGTGGGGGGGCGCGCCGTAGGTGAAGGCGTTGTACAGGGCGGGGAACTTGCTCTTCACGTCGTCCTCCCCGAGCCGGACCAGCTGGAAAGCCTCCAGCATGATCTCGGGGTCGTGGTTGCGCACGGCGCCGGAGCTGAGCTCCACCCCGTTGCACACCAGGTCGTACTGGAAGGCGGTGATGGTCAGGGGGTCCACCAGGCCGGCGGCCGCCCGCTTGAGCACCTCCAGCCCGCCGTTGGGCATGGAGAAGGGGTTGTGGCAGAACTCCAGCTGGCCGGACTCCTCGCCGATCTCGTACATGGGGAAGTCCACGATCCAGCAGAACTCGTAGCGCTCCCGGTCCATGTGCTCCGGGGCCAGGGCGGGCAGCAGCTTGATCAGCACCCCCGCCGTCTTCTGGGCGGTGAGCAGGCTGCCGGCGGTGAGGCCCACGAAGGTGCCCTTTTCCAGCCCGAGAGAGGCCACCACCTGGTCCCTGATGGGCTGGACGAACTTGGCGATGCCGCCCACGATCTCCTCGTTCTCGTCATAGCGGAACCAGTAGACCTTTTGACCGGACTGGACCTCCACGTCGGCGCACAGCTTGTCGATCTGCTTCCGGGTGGCGGTGAAGCCGGTGACCTTGACGGCCTTGACGGTGTTCCCCTCGAAGGGGCCGAAACCGCAGGCGCCCAGGGCCCCGGTGGCGTCCTGCACCATCAGGTCGATGCGCAGGTCGGGCTTGTCGGTGCCGTAGAGGTCCATGGCCTCCAGATAGGGGATGCGGCGGAAGGGGGCGGCGGAGGCCACGTCATACTTGCCGTATTTGGCGAAGATGGGGGGGAGGACCTTCTCCAGCACGGCGAACACGTCCTCCTGGTCGGCGAAGGCCATCTCCATGTCCAGCTGGTAGAACTCGCCGGGGGAGCGGTCCCCCCGGGCGTCCTCGTCCCGGAAGCAGGGGGCGATCTGGAAGTAGCGGTCGAAGCCGGCGGCCATCAGCAGCTGCTTGAACTGCTGGGGCGCCTGGGGCAGGGCATAGAACTTGCCGGGGTGCTTCCGGCTGGGCACCAGATAGTCCCGGGCCCCCTCGGGGCTGGAGGCGGTGAGGATGGGGGTGGTGATCTCCAGGAAGCCCTCCGCCGTCATGGCCTGCCGCAGGGCGGAGACCACGTTGCAGCGCAGGATGATGTTGTCCTTCACCTCGGGGTTGCGCAGGTCCAGATAACGGAACTTCAGCCGCTGGGACTCGTCGGCCTCCCGGCTGCGGCGGATGGGGAAGGGCAGCTCATTGTGCCGGCAGCGGCCCAGCACCCGGATCCCGGTGGGCACCACCTCGATGTCGCCGGTGGGCAGCTTGGGGTTTTTGCTGTCCCGCTCCCGGACCACGCCGGTGACCTGGAGGGCGGACTCCTTGTTCACCCCCTTCAGGGCGGCGCACATCTCCTCGGTCTCCAGCACCACCTGGGTGACGCCGTAAAAATCCCGGAGGACGGCGAAGGCCAGGTTCTGCCCCACCTCCCGGATGTTCTCCAGGAAGCCGGCCAGGGCCACGGTCTGGCCCACGTGCTCCAGTCTCAGTTCCCCACAGGTGTGGGTGCGGTTCTGTGTCATGATCGGACTCACCTTTCTGTTATTGAAATCAACAGGGATCAAAAGATCAACGGACGCTCTGTGGACGCGGGGCATTCAGGGCGCCGGGGCCCCATCCTCGGAAACGGGCTGTCCGTGGACGCGGATAAGGGCGGCCAGGGCCTCATACTGTCCGCAGTCCGCGGTGTAGGCGTACAGGCCGTCCTCCCGACCCACCGTGAGCTGCCCGGCGTCCCCGAAGGTCAGGGACAGGGCCGTCCCGTCGTCCAGCGTCAGGGAGAGCTGCACCGACCCGCCAGTGTCCTGCCCCAGCTGGTCCCGGGGGCCGGCCAGGTTGAGCAGGGCGGCCCGGTAGCGCCCATCCTCCAGAACGGATAGCAGGGCCGCGCCCCCGGGGGTGTCCGGGGCCAGGGCGCCGTCGGCCCGATAGGTGGAGACGTCCGCCGTCGACCCGCCGCCGGTGGTGACGGTCAGGGTCGCCTCGCTGTACAGGGCGGAGAGAGCGGCCGCCTCCGCGTTCCCGACCAGGGCATCCCAGCTCCGGGGCCGGGTATACCACAGGCCCAGCGCGATAGCCGCGGCCAGCACTGCCGTCAGCAGGGCGGCCGGAAGAAAAAGTCTGCGCCGGCACATCAAATGACGCTCCTTTCTGTATATCTAACAAGGGATATTGCAGGAAGTATAAGAATGGGGCCGGGTGATAAGGTCATTTCTCCGCGATGGGGGGGACCAGGGCCTGGGCAGCCACGGCGGAGAGGACGCGGTCCCGGGCCTCGTCGGGGGAGAGGAGGGCCTGCTCCCCGGTGGCCATGTCCTTCAGGGACACCTTCCCCTGGGCCAGCTCGTCGTCCCCGAGGAAGAGGACGAAGGGCACCCCCAGCTTGTCGGCGTAGGACATCTTCTGCTTGAACTTCTTTTGCTCGGTGTACAGCTGGGTGCGGATGCCAGCCCCCCGCAGCCGGGTGGCCAGGGCCACGGCGGGGGCCAGGTCCTCGGTCATGGGCAGGATGAGCACGTCGGCCGGGGCGGTGGGCAGGGCGGGGTTCAGCAGCCCCTGCTCGCTGAGGACGTAGAACAGCCGGGTCAGCCCGATGGAGATGCCCACTCCGGGGAGTTGTTTGTCGGTGTAATATTCCGCTAAGTTATCATACCGGCCCCCGGAGCACACCGAGCCGATCTCCGGATGGTCCAGCAGGGCGGTCTCATAGACAGTGCCAGTGTAGTAGTCCAGCCCCCGGGCGATGGTCAGGTCCACGGCGAAGTGGTCCTCGGGCACCCCGAAGCCGCTCAGGTGGCCCACCACGGTGGTCAGCTCGTCCAGCCCCCGGTCGAAGGTGGCGCTGCGGCCCCGCCAGCCCTCCAGACTGGCAAGGACTTCCCCTTGACTTCCCTTGATGCCGATGAATTTCAGGATCTCGTCCGCCTGCTCCGGCGTGAGGCCCAGCTCCTCCCCGGTGAGCAGGGCGGCCACCTTCTCCGGGCCGATCTTGTCCAGCTTGTCCACCGTGCGCATGATGTCGGCGGCCCTGTCGCTGAGGCCCAGCATCTCGTAGAAGCCGTTGAGGATGCGCCGGTTGTTCACCCGGATCTGGAACCGCCGCAGGCCCAGGGCGGTGAAGGTCTGGTAGATGATGGCGGGGATCTCCGCCTCGTTGAGGATGTCCAGCGACCCGTCCCCGATGATGTCGATGTCGGCCTGGTAGAACTCCCGGAAGCGGCCCCGCTGGGCCCGCTCCCCCCGGTAGACCTTGCCGATCTGGTAGCGGCGGAAGGGGAAGGCCAGCTCCGAGTAGTGCAGGGCCACGTACTTGGCCAGGGGGACGGTGAGGTCGAAGCGGAGAGACAGATCGCTGTCCCCCTTGGTGAAGCGGTAGATCTGCTTCTCGGTCTCGCCCCCGGCCTTGGCCAGCAGCACCTCGCTGGCCTCGATGGCCGGGGTGTCCAGCGGGGTGAAGCCGTAGAGGGAGTAGGACCGGCGCAGCAGCTCCATCATCCGCTCCATCTGCTGCTGAGGCCGGGGCAGCAGCTCCATGAAGCCCGACAGGGTGCGGGGCTTTTGTTTGGCCATATCGATCGCTCCTTGTATCAAAAAGTAGAAATATTACAAATCGGAATGAGTCAGCCCTGCTGGGCCGCCCGGTCCAGGGTCTCGCCGGTGAGGCGGTAGGTGGTCCAGTCCTCCATGGGCCGGGCCCCGAGGGAGAGGTAGAACTGGATGCTGGGCCGGTTCCAGTCCAGGCAGGACCACTCCAGCCGGCCGCAGCCCCGCTCCTTGGTGATCCGGGCCAGCCGGCGCAGCAGGGCGCCGCCGCAGCCCTTGCCCCGGTGCTCGGGCAGGACGAACAGGTCCTCCAGGTAGATGCCCGCCCGGCTCAGGAAGGTGGAGAAGTTGTGGAAGAACAGGGCGAAGCCCACCGGCTGGCCGTCCAGGCAGACGAAGAGGACCTCCGCCTTCTTCTTCTCGAAGAGCCACTCCCGGAGCAGCGCCTCGGTGGCCACCACCTCGTGGGACAGGTGCTCGTACTCCGCCAGGCCCCGGATGAACTCCAGGATGCGGGGGCAGTCCTCGGGCAGGGCGAAACGGAAGGAGATGGGTTCAGACAAGGGAAATGCCTCCTCTCAGGGGTGGACGGGCAAAAAAAGATGCTCCCGTCCCCAGGACCATGGGACGAGAGCATGACGCGCGTCACGCTTCGTGGTGCCACCCACGTTCGGGCCCCGCCGGGCGGGACCCCTCTTTTGCCCCTTTGTGCGGCGGGCGACCGCGGGCGTCTCCGCCCCCGCTCCGTCCCTGTCACGGACGCCTCCTGCCGTGGGGCGCTTCCAGCCTGGGCGCCCCTCTCTGTCCGGCGGTGCCGGCGTCCCTCCGGCCTGACGGCCTCATGGGACTTCCTCGCGGTGTGCGGGTACCATTCTAACAGAGCGGCCCCCCGCTGTCAAGGCTCAGGTGGCCAGGGGCTTGCTGCCCCCCCGGACCATGTCCCGCCAGTCCAGGTCGCCCCGGGCGAGACCGTGGATGAGGATCTCGGCGGTGGCGATGTTGCTGGCGAAGGGGACGGAGTACTGGTCGCACAGCCGGGTGATATAGCGCAGGTCGTCCTCCAGCTCGTCAGAGGCGGGGTCGTTGAAGAAGATGACCATGTCGATCTCGTTGTAGGCGATGCGGGCGCCGATCTGCTGGCTCCCCCCGTGGGTGTGGGAGAGGAACAGGTGGACGGGCAGGCCGGTGGCCTCGGTCACCAGGCGGCCGGTGGTGTTGGTGGCGCAGAGGGTGTGCTTGGACAGGATGCCGCAGTAGGCGATGCAGAACTGGACCATCAGCTCTTTTTTGTGGTCGTGGCTCATCAGGGCGATATTCATCCGAACCTTCCTTTCTGTTCGTTCTCCCGGACGGTCAGCGCAGGTGCATGATGGGCACGCGCCGGCCCTCCAGCCGTTTGGCGATGTTGAGATAGGCCCGGGCGGCGCCCCGGCCCGCGGTGTCCAGGATCAGGGGGACCCCCCGGTTGGCGGCCAGCATGACCCGCTCGTCCTCGGGCACCACCCCCAGCAGGGGCAGGCCGGCGGTGTTCATGGCGTCGTCGATGGTGGCCCGCAGCCGGCGCAGCAGCTGGGGCTGCACCCGGTTCACCACCAGCTGCACCGAGGGGAGGGCCAGCTCGGTCACCACCCGCTGGGCGTCCCGAAGGGCGGAGGCGTCGCTGGTGGCCACCACCACCGCCCGGTCCGCCCCGGCGCAGGCCAGGCGGAAGCCCGCCCCCACGCCGGCGGGGGAGTCCAGCAGGATGAAGTCATACTCAGTCCGGGCCCGGTCCAGCAGGGCCTCCATGGCCTCGGGGGAGAGGGACTCCGGGGAGGAGCGCAGCGGCGCGGTGAGCAGGAAGAGCCCGGGCAGCATCGGGTGGGCCGCGGCGGCCCGGTCCAGCGGGCAGCGGCCCTCCAGCACGTCGGAGAAGTCCATGAGCACCCGGTCGGTCATCCCGAGGGTGATGTCCAGGTTGCGCAGCCCCGTGTCCATATCGATGCAGAGCACCCGGCGCCCGAGGGCGGCCAGGCAGGAGGCCACGCCCCCCGTCAGGGAGGTCTTTCCCGTCCCCCCCTTGCCGGAGGTGACGACGATCACCGTTCCCATGGCTCAGCCTCCAGTCTTTAAAAGTGTATCACGTTTGGTGGAAACATTCAAGAAAATTTTAAAATATCACCGAAAAAACAGCAGAAAGACGGAAAAACCGTCACAGCGGGGCCTTCTGGATCCTGGCCCACCGCCGGGGGTACCCCGGGGGGGTAGGGGCGTTTTTCCGGATGAGGACCGCCTGATGGGTGACCTCGGCGCCGGGGACCGGATAGCTCCGGCAGCCCTCCGGAGCGCCCCCGAGGGCGGACAGAGCGCCGGCCGCGCCGGCCAGCTCCTCCCCGCCGCCGGGGCCCTTCATGGCCACGAACAGCCCGCCGGGGCGCACAAAGGGGAGGCACAGCTCGCACAGCACCCGCAGCTCGGCCACGGCCCGGGCGGCGGCCACGTCAAAGGAGTCCCGCAGCCCGGGCTCCCGGGAGAGCTCCTCCGCCCGGCCGTGGAGCCGGACGACGCCCTCCAGCCTCAGGGCGGCGCACACCTCTCCCAGCCAGTCCAGCCGCTTGGCCAGCCCGTCCAGCAGGGTGAGCTCCAGCGAGGGCTCCAGGATCTTCAGCACCAGGCCGGGGAAGCCGGCCCCGGTGCCCACGTCGATGAGGCGCCTGCCCCGGAGGTCGCAGACGGTGAGCAGGGCGGCGCAGTCCAGCATGTGGAGCCGGGCCGCCTGCTCCGGGTCGGTGATGGCGGTGAGGTTCATCACCCGGTTCTTCTCCAGCAGCAACCGGCCGTACTCCGCCAGCTGCCCCGGGGCCTCCGGCGGCACCCGGTCCAGCAGGCCCAGCTGGGAGAGGCCGGCGCGGATGATCGCTTCCATCCCCGTCACCTCACAGCTGGGCGGCCACCCGGGCCACCCCGTCGGCCAGAAAATACAGCCCCGCCAGCACCCCCACGGCGGCCAGCACCACCGCCCCGGCGGGGGAGGCCCCCGCCCGGCGCAGGTCCCGGGCCTTCAGGATCTGGATGGCGGCGAAGGCAAGGCAGGCGGGGGCCAGCATGATGCCCGCCGCCCCCCGGATCAGGGAGCCGGTGGCCAGCCCGTAGGTGGACAGGGCGATGAGGATGACCATGTAGACCACGCCCATCCAGGCCAGCACCCGCTTGGCGGGGGAGGCGGGGACGTAGCCCCTGTCCGGCTCCTGCTCCGGTGTCTGCTCCGGGGCGCCGGGGCGCAGCTCGTCGGGCATTTACTTCTTCTCCTTCAGCAGGTCCCGGATCTCGGTGAGCAGCTTCTCCTCGTTGGAGGGCTCGGGGGGAGCCGGGGGGGCGGCGGGGGCGGCCTCCTTCTTGCGGTGCATGCTGTTGAAGGCCTTGACGATGCAGAAGACCACGAAGGCCATGATGAGGAAGTTGATGACCGCGTTGAGGAAGTTGCCGTAGTTCAGGGTGTTGGGGGTCTCGCTCACCGTGCCGAAGAGGTTGGGCAGCACGATCTGCATGGCGGAGAAGTCCACGCCGCCCAGGAAGATGGACACGATGGGCATGATGACGTCGGCGGTGAGGGAGCTGGTGATGGTGGAGAAGGCGCCGCCGATGATGACGCCTACCGCCAGGTCCAGCACGTTGCCCCGGGCGATGAACTCCCGGAACTCATGGATAAAACCCTTGCTTTTCTCTTTCATTTCATAAACCCTTTTTTTCCCTTCCGGGATTTATTTGTTGGGGATCAGCAGCTCCTTGCCCCCCACGTAGGGGCGCAGGACGGCGGGGATCTTCACGGAGCCGTCGGCCTGGAGGTTGTTCTCCAGCAGGGCGATGAGCATACGGGGGGGCGCCACCACGGTGTTGTTGAGGGTGTGGGGCAGGTACATCTTCCCGTCGGCCCCCTTCACCCGCATCTTCAGCCGCCGCGCCTGGGCGTCGCCCAGGTTGGAGCAGGAGCACACCTCAAAATACTTCTGCTGCCGGGGGCTCCACGCCTCGATGTCGCAGGACTTCACCTTCAGGTCGGCCAGGTCGCCGGAGCAGCACTCCAGCTGCCGCACGGGGATGTCCAGGGAGCGGAACAGCTCCACGGAGTACTTCCACATCTGGTCGTACCACTTCATGGAGTCCTCGGGCTTGCAGACCACGATCATCTCCTGCTTCTCGAACTGGTGGATGCGGTAGACGCCCCGCTCCTCGATGCCGTGGGCCCCCTTCTCCTTCCGGAAGCAGGGGGAGTAGGAGGTCAGGGTCTGGGGCAGGGAGTCCTCGGGGATGATCTGGTCGATGTAGCGGCCGATCATGGAGTGCTCGCTGGTGCCGATGAGGTAGAGGTCCTCCCCCTCGATCTTGTACATCATGGCGTCCATGTCGGTCTGGGACATGACCCCCTCCACCACGTTGCCGTGGATCATGAAGGGGGGGATGCAGAAGGTGAAGCCCTTGCCGATCATGAAGTCCCGGGCATAGGCCAGCACCCCCTCGTGGAGACGGGCGATGTCCCCCAGCAGGTAGTAGAACCCGTTGCCCGACACCCGGCCGGCGGCGTCCATGTCGATGCCGCCGAAGGACTCCATGATCTGGGTGTGGTAGGGGATCTCAAAATCAGGCACCGCGGGCTCGCCGAAGCGCTCCACCTCCACGTTGTGGGTGTCGTCGGGGCCCAGGGGGACAGAGGGGTCGATCATCTGGGGGATCTGGAGCATGATGCGGTGGATCTGCTCGGCCAGCTCGGCCTCCCGGCTCTCCAGCCAGGCCAGCCGGTCGGCGTCCGCCTTTACCTCGGCCTTCAGGGCCTCGGCCTCGGCGGCCTTGGCGGGGTCCTTTTTGGCCTGCCCCATGAGGACGCCCACCTGCTTGCTCTTGGCGTTCCGGCTGGCCCGGAGCTGGTTGGCCTCGGTCATGGCGGCCCGGTTCTCCCCGTCCAGGGCCAGCACCTGGTCCACCAGGGGCAGCTTCTGGTCCTGGAACTTCTTTTTGATGTTTTCCTTGACGGCTTCCGGGTCCTCCCGGATGAATTTGATGTCCAGCATGGCTGTCGTTCACCTCAGACGTAATGTTATCGTTTCATGTGAAACAGCGGCTCAGTAGAGCCGGTCGTAGATCTCCTGATACCGGTCGGCGGGGGAGAAGCGGCCCGAGTCGGTGACGCTCTCTGCGGGCAGGTCCTCCGCGGTGAGGCCGGCCTCCGCCATCCCCTGGATGAGGGTGCGGGCGGTGGTGTACCGGCTCCGGACATAGGCCTCGTTGATCTGCCAGAACCAGTCCATGGCCCGGGTCTGCCGGTCCAGGGCGTCCCGCTCCTCTGTGAGGGCGTCCCGCTCCGCCTCCAGGCGGGCGGCCTGCTCCTCCAGGTCCTCCACCTGGTTTTCCAGCCGGGCGTTCTCCTCGGTGAGGTGCAGGTTGTCCTCCTGGAGCTGGCTGATGGACTGCATGGCGGACACCGACTGGTTCAGCCCGTCCAGCATCTGGGCGTTGTTCCGCTGCTGCATGAGATAGGACAGCAGGATCAGCACGCAGGCGGCCAGAAAGAGCAGCAGGATGTACAGCACCACCGAGCGCTGCTTGTGGGCGGTCCTGGGCCGGCGGGGCGGGCGGTCCGCTCCGCCGGCGGGGGTGGGGGACTCCCGGCGTTCCTCGCTCATAGGCCACCTCCGCCGCGGCCCAGAAGGGCCAGTAGGGCCTCCAGGTCCTCCTCGTTATAGTATTCCAGCTCCACCCGGCCCTTTTTCCGCCCCGGGAGGATCCGCACCCGGCGGCCCAGCCGGCCGGAGAGGCTCTTCTCCGCGTCCCGGAGGTAGAGGGCGGCCTGGGGGTCGGCGGCGGGACGGGCCTTCGGGGGCTTTTTGGCGGCGAGCTTTTTGGCCAGCTGCTCCGCCTGCCGCACCGACAGTCCCTCCCGGACGATCTGCTCGGCCAGGGTGTCCCGGAGCTTCTCCGGGGCGGCCAGCACCGCCCGGGCGTGGCCGGCGGACAGATTGCCCTCCTCCAGCAGGGCCCTGGCCTTTGGGGGGAGGGTGAGCAGCCGCAGGGCGTTGGCCACCGCGGGACGGGACTTGCCCATCCGCCGGGCCACCCCGTCCTGGGTCAGGCCGTACTCCCGGATGAGGGTCTCATAGCCCAGAGCCTCCTCCACCGGGTTCAGGTCCTCCCGCTGGAGGTTCTCGATGAGGGCCAGCTCCATCACCTTGCGGTCGTCGGCCTCGATGATCAGGGCGGGCACCTCGGTGAGGCCGGCCAGCTTGGCGGCCCGCCAGCGCCGCTCTCCGGCGATGATCTGGTAGTAGCCGGAGGAGAGGCGCCGCACCGTCAGGGGCTGCAGGATGCCGTGCTCCCGGATGGAGTCGGCCAGCTCGGCCAGGCTGTCCTGGTCGAAGTGCTTCCGGGGCTGGTCCAGTCCCGGCTGGATCTGAGCCAGGGGCAGGGTGACCGAGCCGCCCTCCTGGCTCTGGAGGGACACGTCCCCCATGAGGGCGCCCAGGCCCCGGCCCAGGCCCTTTGGCTTTGTCATGTGTCTCTGTGACCTTCCTTTCTGACGCTCCGCCTTCGGCGGAGGTGTTTCACGTGGAACTCCGGTCAGCGCCGGGCGCGGAGGAACTCCTCCGCCAGGGCGGCGTAGGCCTCCGCCCCCCGGGAGGCGGGGTCGTAGGCGCAGATGGGCTTCCCGTGGCTGGGGGCCTCGGACAGGCGGACGTTCCGGGGGATGACGCTGGCGTACACCTTGCCGGGGAAGTGCCGCTTGACCTCCTCCGCCACCTGGAGGGACAGGTTGGTGCGCCCGTCGTACATGGTGAGCACCACCCCCTCCAGGGTCAGGGACGGGTTCAGCGACTTCTTCACCAGCCGCACGGTGTACAGCAGGTCGCTGAGCCCCTCCAGGGCGTAGTACTCGCACTGGACCGGCACCAGCAGGCTGTCGGCGGCGCACAGGGCGTCCAGGGTGAGCAGCTCCAGGGAGGGGGGGCAGTCGATGAAGATCTCATCGTAGTTCCCCGCCAGCAGGGACAGGGCGTCCCGGAGCCGGAACTCCCGCCGCTCCATGCCGATGAGCTCCACCGTGGCCCCGGACAGGGCCTTGTTGGCGGGGAGCAGGTCCCCCCACGGGGTGGACACCACCGCCTTGGCGGGGTCGGCGTTGTCGATGATGACGTCGTAGATGCTGGGGCTGGCCGACTTGTCCACCCCGAAGCCCGAGGTGGCGTTGCCCTGGGGGTCGAAGTCGCACACCAGCACCCGGCGGCCCAGCTGATGCAGGGCGGCGGCCAGGTCGACGGTGGTGGTGGTCTTGCCCACCCCACCCTTCTGGTTGACGACGGCGATGGTTTTTGCCATGGTGCACCGGTCCTTTCTCCCGCCGCCGGAGAGGGGACGGGCTGCGCCGGCGGCCCGGGGGAACGCCCCGCGCCGCTCCGGCAGAGCCTATTATACAACGGGGGAGCGGGGCATTTCAACTGTTTTCTCCCGCCGGGGGAAACAAAAGAAGCCGGGGCGGGTGTTTCATGTGAAACATCCGCCCCGGCCGGGGGGAGCTAATTCCGCCGGCTCTTGGGCAGGCGGATGGTGAGCAGGATGGCGTCCTCCTGATCCTGCCGCTGGCAGCAGGCGTCCACCCCGGCGGACCGGATGAGCTCCAGGCCCCGGGAGACCGTGTTCAGGAAGAGCCGCACGTCCCGGATGATATAGGTGGGCTTCCGGGCGGGGGGAGGAGGGGGCTGGAGGAGGGACTGGATGTACTCCTCCGTCTTCGCCACCGTCAGATCGTGCTCGATGATGTGGGACAGGGCCCTTCTCTGTGTGTCCGGATCCTCCAGCCGCAGCAGGGCCCGGGCATGGCGCTCGGAGAGGCGGTGGGCCCGGAGCGCTTCCACCACCCCGGGGTCCAGCCGGAGCAGCCGCAGCTTGTTGGCCACGGCGGGCTGGCTCTTGCCGATGCGCCGGGCCACCTCCTCCTGGGACAGCCCGTAGCTCCGGACCAGCCGGCCAAGGGCCACGGCCTCCTCCCACCAGTCCAGGTCCCGGCGCTGGAGGTTCTCCACCAGCGCCAGCAGGGAGGAGGCCTCCCGGTCCACCCGGAGCAACAGGCAGGGGACGGCGGTCAGCCCCGCCAGCCGGGCGGCCCGGAGCCGCCGCTCCCCGGCCACCAGCTCATAGCCCTCCGCCCCCGGCCGCACCGTCAGCGGCTGGAGCACCCCGTGTTCCCGGATGGAGTCGGCCAGCTCCTCCAGCCCCTCCGGGTCGAAGTCCTGCCGGGGCTGGTCCGGGTTGGGCCGGATGTCGTCGGGGGAGAGGAAGAGGAGCCTGTCCTCCTCTTTTTTGCGGAACAGCGCCATGGTCACACCCCTTTTCGGGGATAGATTACCATAATATGGCAGAACATGCCGTCGAAACCCGTCCGAAACAGAAATTTTACAGGCCGCCCCGCAAAGGGAGCCGAAGATCCTTCCTCCCCCGATTGACGGCGGGGCGAGGGCTGTCGTATAATGGGAGCAAAGGCAAAAACGACCCGCGGGACGGGCGGGGGAAAGGCGGGTGGGCCCCGTGAAAAAGCTCATCATCGAAAAGGCCGCGGTGAAGCACAACGCCGCCGTCCTCAAGGAGAGGGCGGGCAAGAGCGCCATCTACGCTGTGCTCTCCGGGGACGGCGGGGGAGCCGGCCTGGTGGAGCTGGCCAGGCTGCTCCGGGGAGAGGGCATCGGCCGCTTCGCCGTGTCTGAGCCGGCGGAGGCCGCCGCCCTGCGCAAGGCGGGCTTCGTGGACGAGGAGATCCTCATGCTCCGGGCCACCACCGACCCGGAGGAGCTGGAGCAGCTGGTGGACCTGAACGTGGTGTGCACCGTCAGCTCCATCGAGACCGGCGCGGCCCTCAACGGGGTGGCCGAGGCCCGCTCCACCGTGGTGGAGGCCCATCTGCAGGTGGACACCGGCCTGGGCTTCGGCGGCTTTTTGGTGGACGAGCCGGACAAGATCCTGCTGGCCTACCGCTCCCTGTCCAACGTGGCCATCTCGGGCATCTACACCCAGATCCAGGGGACCACCAAACAGGAGCGGGCCCAGGCCCAGCTGGCCCTGTTCGACGAGATGCTCTCCCTCATCCACAAGGAGGGCTTCGAGACGGGCACCGTCCACGTGGCGGGGTCCTACGCCCTGCTCCACTTCCCCGGCGTGGGCCGGGACGCGGTGCGGGCAGGCTCGGCCATCCTGGGCCGCTGCCGCCGCGCCCGGGGGGACGGGCTGCAGACGGTGGGCACCGGAGAGACCGCCATCTCAGAGACCCACTGGCTCCCCAAGGGGCACACCGTGGGCACTCAGAAGCTCGTCCACCTGCGCCGCCCCACCCGGGTGGCGGTGCTGCCGGTGGGCTATCAGAACGGGCTGGGAGTGGAGCGCCACCGGGCCGAAGGGCTCTGGCAGCGGCTCCGGGCCGCCCTGGGCCGCCGGCGCTTCGCCGTGCGCATCGAGGGGCAGCGGGCCCCGGTGATCGGCGACATCGGCGCGATGCAGACCCTGGTGGACGTCACCGATCTGAAGTGCTCCGCCGGCGACGTGGCCCAGTTCGACATCGACCCCGCCTTTGCCAAGGGCCTCACCCGGGAGTACCGGTGAGGTCTGGGAAGACGCCGCCCGCCCCTGCGGGGCGGGCGGCGTCCGCGCCCGGGGGGACGAAGGACTCAAATGGGGAGACTCTGGGATAATAATAGGAGGAAGAGCGGCGCTCCGTCCGGGGCGCGGAAGGAGGCGGGCCCATGAACCTGCAGCATCTGAAGTACGCCGTGGAGGTGGCGCGGTCCCAGTCCATCTCCCGGGCTGCCGAGACCCTGTATCTGAACCAGCCCTACCTCAGCCGGGCCATCCGGGAGCTGGAGGGGGAGCTGGGCATCGAGATCTTCCGCCGCACCTCCCGGGGGGTCATCCCCACGGAGCAGGGGGAGGAGTTCCTGGCCCGGGCCAGGGGCATCCTGGACCACGTGGAGGAGGTGGAGGACCTGTACAAGGTGAAGCGGAGAGAGGTGCTCCGCTTCCAGGTGGCGGTGCCCATCGCCTGCTATATCTCCCAGGCCTTCGTCGCCTTCGCGGGGGAGCAGACAGGCCGGCAGATGATAAAGATGGACTACTATGAGACCAACGCCATGACCGCCATCGACCGGGTGGCCGACAACCAGTGCAACCTGGCCATCATCCGCTATCAGGACCACTTCCGGGACTATTTCCTGCGCTATCTGGACAGCAAGGACCTGATCTGTGCCCCCATCTGGCAGTTTGAGTACCACCTGATCATGTCCCGGGAGAGCCCGCTGGCGGGCAGGGATCCGGTGACCGCCGGCGACCTGGAGCCCCTCATCGAGATCAGCCACGGGGACCCCGCGGTGCCCACCCTCCCCGTCTCGGTGATGCTGGAGATGCGCCGGAAGGAGCAGAGCCGCCGGGAGATCGTGGTCTATGAGCGGCAGAGCCAGTTCGAGCTGCTGTGCGATATCCCGGAGACCTATATGTGGGCCTCCCCCACCCCGGGGCGGGTGCTGGAGATGTTCCCCCTCATCCAGAAGCGCTGCCCCATGCCCGAGAACCGGTACACCGACGCCCTGATCTACCGCAAGGGCTACCGCCTCAGCCGGATGGACCAGCAGTTCATCGACCAGGTCCGCAGGGCGGTGGCGGAATTTCAGGGGCAGGAGTGAGACGCGATGGCCGCCGGCCCGCGCAAGGGGCGGGCCGGCGGCCATCGCGGCAGAGCTATGGGGCGCGGCCGCCGGCCGCGCCCCGGTTTTTTCTGCGCCTCAGTCCCACCTCAGCCGCCCCCGGTACCAGCCGGTGACGCCGTGCCTCTTGGCCAGCGCCCCCCGGGAGGTCTCCTGGACGATGGACAGCCGGTCGCCGGCGGCGACGGGCAGCTCATAGTCGGTGGCGTCCTCGCAGGTGGTGAACCGGGCGGCCGGGTCCTTGAGGTAGCGGGTGAGTATGTCCATCTCGTAGCCGCTGGCCGTGTGGCGGCAGCGGGAGAACTCGGGCCCCGGCTCCAGCACCTCCACCTCGTGCTCGCTCCAGCGGATGTTTTTGGACCGGACGGAGCCCATCTGGTCGTCCAGCGCCGTGGCCACCGGCCGGCCGTCATAGGCGGTCCAGGTGAAGTCCTGGCTCCGGGCGTCGGGCAGCAGCAGGGCGTTGAGCTGCCCGTCCAGCTTCAGCACGCAGCCCCCGTCGATGCTCACCAGGTGCTGGCTCACGTCCACGATGGGGGCGGCGCTGGGGATCTCGGGGCGGTAGAGGGTCACCGGCCAGTGGCCCACCACGCACCAGCGCCGGAAGCGGCGGCCCTGGCCCCGGAAGTCGTCGTTCTTCATGCAGTGCCAGGCGTCCAGCGTCTCGGGCCGGTCCTCGTCGGAGACGCCGCCGTGGACGAACAAAAGCTCCGGCGTGCGCACCACGGTGGGCAGGTCCCGGAGGAACTCCAGCTCGGGGGCGAAATGCTCCCGCACCGCCCGGCGCAGCCGGGCCAGGTCGTCCAGGGTGTCCGCCCGGTCCAGACCCAGCGCCGCCCCCATCTGCCGCAGGGTGCTCTGGGGCCGCACCGAGAGGTAGCGCAGGAAGAAGGGGGCGTCCCCCGACCCGTCCCCGAAGGCGAACTCGGGGATCATGTCGTCGCAGTTGCCCGCCACCGGGTACACCGTGTGGGTCCGGCACAGCTCCATGATGAAGCGGAGGGTGTCCAGGCTCTGGGCGCCCTTCTCCACCATGTCCCCCACCAGCACCAGGATGTCGTCCCGGGAGAAGCCGATCTTGGCCAGCAGCCCCTTCAGGAAGGGGAGGTTGCCGTGGATGTCGCTGACGGCCACCACCCGCCGGCGTGGCGGGAGGACCGTGTCCTGTACCCTGGGCAGTCTCACCGGGCCCGCGCCTCCAGCGCCGCCCAGCCGTTCTTCTCCCGCCGCCCGGTCACCCGCAGGCCGTTCCTCTCTATGGCGGCGGCCACCTCGTCCACCCGGCTGTCGATGATGCCGGAGCACAGGAAGACGCCCCCCGGGGCCAGCAGCCCGGGCACCCGGGCGGACAGAGGGATGATCACGTCGGCCACGATGTTGGCCAGCACCAGGTCGTACCGCTCCCGGCCCAGCCGGGCGGCCAGGGCCCGGTCGCCCAGCACGTCCCCCGCCCGGACGGTGAGCCGGTCCCGGCCGATGCCGTTGAGGGCGGCGTTGGCATAGGCCACGTCCACCGCCTTGGGGTCGATGTCCACCGCGGCGGCGCTGCCCGCCCCGAGGGCCAGGGCGGCGATGGACAAAATGCCGCTGCCGCAGCCCAGGTCCAGCACCCGGCAGCCCGGCGTCACCGCCTGCTCCACCCCGGCCAGGCACAGCTGGGTGGAGGCGTGGGACCCGGTGCCGAAGGTGAGGCCGGGGTCCAGATAGACCGGCGTGCGGCCGCCGGGCACCGGCTCGTCCCGCATCCACTCCGGGACGATGTACAGCCGCTCCCCCACCGTCAGGGGCTTGTAGTATTTCTGCCAGCTGTGGGCCCAGTCGTTCTCCCCCAGCACCGCGGTGGTGTAGGGCAGGTCGATCCCCCGCAGGTAGCCGGCCAGCTGCTCCCGCCCCGTCTCGTCGTCGGTGACGTAGAACTTGACCCGGGCCACCCCCTTCATCCGGTCCAGCAGCTCCTGGTCCACATAGTCCCAGTACTGCCGGTTCTCCTCCAGAAAGCGGCGGAACTCGGTCTCGTCTTCGATGACCAGGCCGGTCATCCCGTTGGCCATGAGCCTGGCGGAGACCTCCTCCAGCCCCTCGTCGGTGGTGTCGATGGCCACCTCCAGCCACTTGCTGTCCTCCATGGCGCGCCCTCCTGTCCGTGTCGTCGTTATCCCTATTGTACCCTGCCCGGCCCCGTCCCGCAACCCCTTTTCCTGTGGAGCCGCCCTCCCGGCGGCCCGGCGAAAAAGTTTCCCGGGATCGGCCCGGGGCGGGCTTGTCTTTTTTTCCGGGAAATGATAAAATATCATATTCTGAGCCCGGCGTGTCCGGGGAGGAGAGAAGAGCTTGAACACCGTCACCACCACCATTCCCCGGGAGGAGATCCACCGGCAGCTGGCGCTGTGCCGCCGGGCGGGGGAGCTGCTCCCCCACGGCCCGGGCCGGCCCGCCGCCTTCGTGGACACCTACGGCTGCCAGCAGAACGAGGCCGACTCGGAGCGGCTGCGGGGCTACCTGCGGGAGATGGGCTGCGCCTTCACCGACGACGAGGGGGAGGCCGACCTGATCCTCATCAACACCTGCGCCATCCGGCAGCACGCCGAGCAGCGGGTGCTGGGCAATGTGGGGGCCCTGGTCCACACCAAGCGCCGCCGGCCGGGGCAGGTCATCTGCCTGTGCGGCTGCGCCATGCAGCGCCCCGGCATGGCCGAGCAGATCCGCCGCTCCTACCGCCATGTGGACCTGGTCTTCGGCCCCCACGCCCTGTGGCGCTTCCCCCAGCTGCTGCTGCGGGTGCTGGAGGAGAAAAAGCGGGTCTTCGACACGGAGGACAGCCCCGGCTCCATCGCCGAGGGCATCCCCGCCGTGCGGCAGAGCGGCCTGAAGGCCTGGGTGTCGGTGATGTACGGGTGCAACAACTTCTGCTCCTACTGCATCGTGCCCTATGTCCGGGGGCGGGAGCGCTCCCGCCGGCCGGAGGACATCCTGGCCGAGGTGGAGGCCCTGGCCCGGGCGGGCTTCCGGGACATCACCCTGCTGGGGCAGAACGTGAACTCCTACGGGAAGGACCTGAGGCTGGGGGTGGACTTCGCCGACCTGCTGGAGCGGGTCAACGCCGTCCCCGGCGACTTCCGCATCCGCTTCATGACCAGCCACCCCAAGGACGCCGGGGAGAAGCTGTTTGAGACCATGGCCCGCTGCGAAAAGGCCGCGCCCCACTTCCACCTGCCGGTGCAGTCGGGGTGCGACCGGGTGCTGGCCGCCATGAACCGGGGGTACACCCGCGGGCAGTACCTGGACAAGGTCCGCCGGCTCCGGGCCCTCATCCCCCACATCGTGCTCACCTCGGACATCATCGTGGGCTTCCCCGGGGAGACCCGGGAAGAATTTCTCCAGACCCTCTCCCTGGTGGAGGAGGTGGAGTACGACGCCCTGTTCACCTTCCTGTTCTCCCCCCGGCCGGGCACGCCGGCCGCCGCCCTGCCCGACCCGGTGAGTCCCGAGGAGAAGCAGCGTAACTTCCAGGAACTGGTGGACGCCCAGAACCGCATCTCGGCGAAAAAACACGCCGCCTATGTGGGCACGGTGCAGCAGGTGCTGGTGGACGGCGTCTCCGGCGACCCGGAGCATCCCCTCACCGGCCGCACCCCCGGCGGGCGGCTGGTCCACCTCACCGGGGACGCCGGCCCGGTGGGCTCCCTCATCCCCGTGAAGATCACCGGCTCGTCCACCTGGGCCCTGTTCGGCGCCCCGGCGGACGCCGATCCTGACAACAACTGATCACAGGAGGTCTCCCCGCCATGAGCAAAGGTCAACGCAAAGGAAAACGCCAGCCCAAGCCCCGCCCCAGGCAGGTGACGGCGGCGGCTCCGGCCGCCCCCGCCAAGAAGCGCCACCCGGTTTGGACGGTGATGAAGCTCCTCTCCGCCCTCATCGCGGTGGGGCTGGCCGTGTTTTTGGCCGTCCGCTGGAGCGCCATCCCCGACCAGGTGCCCACCGCCTTTGACGCGGAGGGCGTCCCGGTGGAGTACGCCGGCAAGGGCTCCCTCATCTTCATGCCTGTGGTGGGCATACTGCTGGCCCTGATGATGGCCGCCCTGGTGAACGACACCCGGGTGTGGCGCTTCCCCTTCGCCCTGCGGGACGAGATGCGGGCCAAGGCCAACGGCATCATGAACAACGCCATCCTTCTGCTGGCGCTGGAGGTGGAGCTGCTCTTCCTGGTGATGTGCCTGTCCATGGCCCTGTCCTGGCAGCCCCCCAGCTTCCTGCTCCCGGGCCTGATGGGGGCGGTCATCGTCACCGTGGTGGGCGGCAACCTGCTGAGCTACGCCGTGGGCGGGAAGAAGAAGGACGGCTCCGGCTCCGGCCCCTCCCGCCCCTCCGGCGGGAGCTCCCCCCTGACCGAGCCCCCGGCCAACTCCCTGGCCCGCCGGTACTGATTCCGTCATTTTGGGAAGGAGGCCCTCTTCAGTGGCTGAACTGACCCCCATGAGAAAGCAATACCTCCAGATCAAGGAGCAGCACCCCGACTGCATCCTGTTCTTCCGGCTGGGCGATTTTTATGAGATGTTCGACCAGGACGCCATCACCGCCTCCCGGGAGCTGGACCTCACCCTCACCACCCGGGACCGGGGCAAGGCCAAGGAGGACCAGACCCCCATGTGCGGGGTGCCTTACCACTCCTACCTGTCCTACCTGGGGCGGCTGATCCAGAAGGGCTACAAGGTGGCCATCTGCGAGCAGACGGAGGACCCCGCCCTGGCCAAGGGGCTGGTGGACCGGGAGGTCATCCGCATCGTCACCCCGGGCACGGTGGTGGACGCCTCTATGCTGGAGGAGGGGATGAACAACTTTCTGTGCGCCGTCTACTGGGACAGCGCCGGGGCCGGGGCATGCTTCTGCGACATCACCACCGGGCAGGTGCAGGCCACCGCCTTCCACGGGCCCGACCGGCTGGACCACCTCATCAACGAGCTGGGCCGCTTCTCCCCCCGGGAGGCCCTGCTGTCCGACGGGGCCTTCTCCCTGGCCCCCCTGCGCCGGGCGCTGGAGGAGCGGCTGGACTGCCGGTGCGAGAACGGGGGAGAGGCCCCCTTCCGCCCCGACGCGGCCCGGGCGGCGGCGGAGGGGCAGTTCCGCAACTGCGCCGACGTGCCCGGCGACGCCCCCGAGGCCCTGCAGGCCGCCGGGGCCCTGGTGGCCTATCTCCACGACACCCAGAAGACCGGGCTGGAGCACATCAACACCCTCACCTACTACACCGGGGAGCAGTTCATGGAGCTGGACCTCACCGCCCGGCAGACCCTGGAGCTCACCGAGACCCTGCGCGCCAAGGAGAAGAAGGGAAGCCTGCTCTGGGTGCTGGACAAGACCCGCACCGCCATGGGCGGGCGGCTGCTGCGCGCCTGGCTGGAGCGGCCCCTGCTCTCCCCGGCGGCCATCGGCCGCCGGCTGGCGGCGGTGGACGCCCTGACGGGGGACACGGTGCGCCGGGAGGAGCTCGTCCGCTGCCTGCGGGACATCACCGACCTGGAGCGCCTCATCGGCCGGGTGGTGTACGGCGCGGCGGGGGGCCGGGACCTGGCCGCTCTGGCCGCCGGGCTGTCCGCCGTCCCCCGGCTGCGGGAGCTGCTGGAGGGGCTGGACGCCCCTCTGCTCCGGGAGCTGCGGGAGCAGCTGGACGACCTGCCCGAGCTGTGCGGGCAGATCCGCTCCGCCCTGGTGGACGAGCCCCCCTTCTCGGTGCGGGAGGGCGGCATCTTCCGCCCCGGCTATGACGGCCGGCTGGACCAGCTGCGCAGCCTCATGACCAACGGCCGGGACATGGTGGCCGCCGTGGAGGCCCGGGAGAAGGAGCGCACCGGCATCAAGAGCCTTCGGGTGGGCTACAACAAGGTGTTCGGCTACTACCTGGAGGTGACCAAGTCCCAGACCGGGCAGGTCCCCGACGACTACGTCCGCAAGCAGACCACCACCAACACCGAGCGCTACATCACCCAGGAGCTCAAGGAGATGGAGCACACCATCCTCTCCGCCCAGGACAAGGCGGTGGCCCTGGAGTACGAGCTGTTCACCGCCCTGCGGGACGCCGCCGCCGCCCAGGTGGACGCCATCCAGCGCACCGCCGCCGCCGTGGCCGGGGTGGACGCCCTGACCTCTTTCGCCGTGGTGGCGGTGAACGGCCACTACTGCCGCCCGGAGGTGGATGCCTCGGGCCGCATCGAGATCCGGGAGGGCCGCCACCCGGTGGTGGAGCGGATGCTCACCGACAGCCTCTTCGTCCCCAACGACACCGTGATGGACGGGGAGGAGGATCGGCTGGCCATCATCACCGGCCCCAACATGGCGGGCAAGAGCACCTATATGCGGCAGGTGGCCCTCATCTGCCTCATGGCTCAGATGGGCTCCTTCGTCCCCGCCAAAAGCGCCCACCTCGGGGTGGTGGACCGGGTGTTCACCCGCATCGGGGCCAGCGACGACCTGGCCGCCGGCCAGTCCACCTTCATGGTGGAGATGAGCGAGGTGGCCGCCATCCTGAAGAACGCCACCCCCCGCTCCCTGCTCATCCT
>CALXCP010000008.1 GCA_944386845.1 uncultured Oscillospiraceae bacterium
GTGAAGGTCGCGCCCCTGGGGGATCCGCTGGAGCTGTCGCTGCGGGGCTATGAGCTGTCGCTGCGGAAGGAGGACGCCGCCCAGATCCGCGTTAGGCCCCTAAAAGCGGGGGAGAAGGCGGAGGCGGCGGTTTCCGAGCGCGCCTACCACCTGGGGGGCAGGTGCCACGGGGACTGCGGCAGCTGCGCCATGGCCTGCCCGGACAAGGCCACGCTGGAGGAGATGCGCCGCTCCCATGTCCACGAGCAGGAGCAGCACCCCCGGCAGTACGACGCCGCGGAGCACGACAAGCACCAGTGGAAGGTGGCCCTGGTGGGAAACCCCAACGCGGGGAAGACCACCCTCTTCCATCTGATCGCCGGTCTGTACCGGCCGGACGGCGGGACGGTCCGGGTCATGGGACGAGACCCGGTGCGGGACCGCAGACAGGTCAGGCGGCAGATCGGCCTGCTGCCCCAGGGGACGGCGCTCTACCCCGACCTGTCGGCCCGGGAGAACCTGCGCTTCCACGCCGCCCTGTATCTCCCGGGCGGGCGGCGGGAGGCCGAGCGGCGGATCGGGGAGATCCTGACGCTGGTGGATCTGGCCGGGCGGGCGGATGAGCCGGTGAAGAACTACTCCGGCGGCATGTGCCGGCGGCTGGGGATCGGGCGGGCGCTGCTGGGCGACCCCCGGGTCCTGCTCCTGGACGAGCCCACCCTTGGGGTGGACGTACAGAGCACCCACCGGATCTATGAGTATATCCGCGCCCTGAGGGGGGACGACAAGACCATCCTGGTGGCCACCAACGTCATGGCGGAGGCCGACGCGCTCTGTGACGAGGTGATCATCCTCGACCGCGGGAGGGTGGTCCGGGCGGGGCCGCCGGAGCGGCTGAAGGAGGAGCTGGGCACGGGGTCGATTCGCCTGGTCCCCAAGGGGGACGGCGGCGACGTCCGGGCGCGCATCCGGGAGCGGGTGGGGGACTTCACCGAGGACGGCGGCGCCATCGTCATCGACGCGCCCCGGGGCGAGCGGGACCTGGCGGATGTGCTGGCGCGGCTGAGCGGGGCGGTGGAGCTGGAGCGGGCCGCCCTGGTGAAGCCGAGCCTGGACGACGTGTTCCTGTGGTACACGGGCAGGAGCCTACGGGACTGAAGGGGGGAGGCTGTCATGCGGATCGTCTCTGTGGCAGCGAAGGAGCTCCGGTGCGTGCGGGGGGATCTCCCCTTCCACCTGGCGGCGCTGATCTCCCCGCTGCTGTTCCTGCTGGCCTTCTCCCTGATGCTCTCGTCGGGGATCCTGCTCCCCGTCCAGACCTATCCCGGGACGGGGGACAGCGCCTTCCTGAGGCACCTGGAGGAGTTCCGGGCGCCGGACGGGACGGCGTATCTGGAGCTGAGCCCCGCGGCGGAGGACGCGCCGCCCACCGGCGCGGAGAGCGACCTCATCGTGGTCCGGCGGGAGCCCGCCGCCCAGGGGGGCGTCATCGGAGGGGAGATCGTCCACTATCTCAACGACGTCAATGAGAACATGACGAAAAACTTTCGCAACCGCCTGAGCGGGGCCCTGGTCAGCTATGTGGAGACGCTGCGGGCGGGGGGCAACGTCACCGTGAACGAGATTACGATGTACGGGCGGGACATCCCCTGGGCGACGGCCTTCGGGGTGAGCGTGCTGGTGTTCGGGGCCATGCTCTCGGGGCTGGTGTTCGGTATGCTGTCGGCCGCCGGCGAGTGGGGGGCGGGCACCGCGGTGCTGCTGAAGCTGGCGCCGGCCGCTCCGGGGACGGTCCTGGCGGGGAAGCTCCTGGCCGGCCTGATCAAATGCTGCCTGGCCGGCGCGGCCTTCCTCGGGATCTTTTACCTGCTGTCGGCGGCGCTGCCGGTGCGCGCGCTCCCCTTCGCGGCCGCCGCTCTCCTGACCCATGGCGTCTTCCTCTGCCTGGGGATGTGCCTGGGGCTCTGGGTGCGGTCCTCCCTGACGGCGTTCCTGCTCTCCCTGGTTTCGGCACTGGTGCTGTGGGTGGGCGGCGGAGGGTTCGGCCCCCTCTCCTATCACGGCGGCGTGGCCAACGCGGTGGGGCGGTTCGACCCCGCCACCTATGCCATCGAGCTGGTCCGGTGGTGCTACTTCGGCGGGACCGCCCGGCCGGCGGCGGGCTTCGCCGCGCTGGCCCTGGCCTTCCTGCTGGCGGCGGGGCTGGCCCTGGCCGTCTACACCGGGTGGGCGCGCAGAGAGGGGGGCGTGTGATGCGGGTGTTCGCGGCGGAGCTGAGGAAGCTGCTGCTCCGGCTCAGGGCCGATCCCAGGTCCCTGATGGCCGGCATCATCGCCCCGACGGTCATCCTGATCGTGTTCGCCATCACCTTCGGCGACTTCACGTCGCTGAAGCTGGCCTATGTCAACGAGGACCGGGGGACACAGGGGGCGGTGCTGGAGCGCTCGATCTTCCGGCAGATCTCCCCCCTGGGGGACCGGCCCTACTTTGAAGAGATCCGGACGGACCGGGAGACGGCGCTGGAGCTCTACCGGCAGGGCCGGGTGAACGGCGTGATCCTGGTGGGGGAGCGCTTCAGCGCGGA
Organism: uncultured Oscillospiraceae bacterium; assembly: GCA_944386845.1. Taxonomy (GTDB): domain Bacteria; phylum Bacillota; class Clostridia; order Oscillospirales; family Oscillospiraceae; genus CALXCT01. The sequence goes on from CALXCP010000008.1 coordinate 2,564, forward strand.
GATAGAGGGCGGGGGCGACGCCGGGATCGACTACTGGTTCAACAACTACAACACGGACGTGGCCAAGAACCTGCGCCTGTACCTGGCGGAGGGCATCCTGGACTTTTACCGGGAGACCGACCCCGCCCTGCAGATCCGGGTGGAGGAGGTGCAGAACGTGGAGACGCAGCTGCCCTGGTTCCACATCATCGCGGTGGCGGTGTTCCTGCTGGCCTTCCTGCTGGGCGCCATGTTCGACATGCTGTACCTGCTCTACGGGGAGAAGTCGGACGGCACCCTGTACGAGTACCGGCTGTCCCCCGGCGGGATCTGGACGTCCCTGCTGGCGCGGATGACCGTCGCCCTTTTGGCCGGGGCGGTGACGGCGGGGGTCAACGCCGTCCTGCTGTACGCCGTGACCGGGATCTCCCTGACGGCCTGCCTGCCCGGGCTCATCCCGCCCCTGCTGCTGCTGGGGATCACCTATGTGTGCTTCGCGGTGATCGTGGCGCTGCTGGTCAGCAGCTTCAGCGGCGCGGCGGTCTTTGCCATGGCGTCCGCCGTGGTGATCTGGTTCCTCTCCGGGGCCACCGCCTCCATCAAGTACGCCACGGGGGTGCTGCGGGCCATCGCGCTGGCGCTGCCCAACACCTACGGGCTGAGCCAGATCCGGGGCGCGGTCTTCCACACGGACCCGTCCGTCGGAGGCATCCTCGGGGCGGAGACGGGGTGGCTGGTCATGCTGGCCTACGCGCTGGCGGCGGCGGTGCCGGCGTTTTACCTCTACGGGAAAAAGCTCTCCCGGGCGGTGGGATAGCCGCCGGGGAACAGGGCGCGCCCGCGCGGCACGGGGCCGCGCGGGCGCGCTTCGGCTTTTTACGGGCGCGTCACCACCCGTCCCCGTGCCGGGCGGCGATCTGCTCCCAGAGGGGGGTGGTGACGAAGCTCTCGCCGGCGTCCCGGAGCATCCGGGCGAAGTCACCGGCGCTGACGGTGAGGGCGGTCCAGTCCGCCGGGAAGTGGACCCGGGCGTTGATGTCGGTCAGGCCGATCACCGCCCGGGGCTCGTCCCGCTCCAGCTCCCCGAAGGGGATGCGGAACAGGGAGGCGCAGCCGGACACCGCCGGGGCGATCGCCGTGTCGTACCGGCTGCCGTCCTTGCTGAAATGGAAGAGGTAGATCATGGCGCTGAGCTGGTCGGGGCCGCAGAACAGGGCCACCGTGTCGGCCCCGTCCCCCTCGGCGTAGGGGGACAGGCGCACCCCGTCGAAGCCCTCGGCCACCCTCTGGGGCTGGGAGAGGATCATCCGCTCGCCGCACTCCGGGTCGGCCTTGAGCCGTTCCCCGGGGCGGAAGCCCTCCCCCCGGCCGTAGGAGATGAAGTGCCCGAAGCCCCCGGGGATGTCGGGCAGCCCGTCCCGCAGGCCCAGTCCCACCAGCCCGCCCTTACAGGGGCTGTTGTGCTCGGTGAGCACCACCTCGTGTCCCTTCAGGGCGTACAGGATGGCGGACAGGGAGCAGCGGGCGGAGAACACCTCCGCCCCCCGGGTGGGCGTCTCCCCCTTCACCCGGCGGATGGAGAGCACCCGGCCCTCCAGCCCGAAGCGCCGGCAGAATTCCTGATATGTCATGCGAAACCCTCCTTATCGTCTGTCCGCCCACTGCTCCGGCGGCAGGGTGGCGAAAAAGTCCTCGATCTCCCGCCGGGGGGCCCGGAGGGAGCCCTGACAGAAGTCGGGTCTGCCCCCGCCCCGGCCGTTCAGGGCGGCGTTCATGGCCTTCACCAGGGGGCGCACGTCCCCGCCGTGCCGGCCCACGGCATAGTGCCAGCCCGCCCCGTCGTCCCCGGAGAGGACGGCGCACCCCCCGCCGCACAGGTCCAGCACCCCGTCGGCCAGCCGGCGCACCCCGTCGGGGGAGAGGCCCTCCTCAAAGAGCAGCACGTCCCCCGCCCCGGCCAGCTCCCGGGCCCGGAGAGCCACCCAGGCCCGCTCCCACCGGGCGGCCTGTTCCTTGAGCCGCTGTGTCTCGCCCAGCAGCCGCTCCACCGCCCCGGAGGTGGCGGCGGGTTTGGCGGAGAGGAGGGCGGAGATCCGGTCGTTTTCCCGCTGACACCGGGACAGGTGGTCCAGCGCCCGGCCGCCGCACACCAGCTCGATGCGCACCCCGTCCCGGAACCTCTGCCAGGACAGGAACTTCACCAGCCCGATCTGCCCGCCGGAGCGCACGTGGGTGCCGCAGCAGGCGCACAGGTCGGCCCCGGGGAACTCCACCAGCCGAACCGGCCCGTCCAGCTCCTTCTTGCTGCGGTAGGGGAGGGCGGAGAGCTCCTCCGCCGCGGGCCACAGCACCCGCACCTCCCGGTCCTCCCACAGCCAGCGGTTGGCCCGGCCCTCGATGTCCAGCAGCTGCTCCCCGGTGAGGGGGCGGTCGAAGTCGATGGTGGTGGTCTCGGCTCCGAGATGGAAGCCCACGTTGTCGCACCCGAAGGCGGCGTGGAGCAGCCCGCTGACCACATGCTCCCCCGAGTGCTGCTGCATCAGGTCGAAGCGCCGGTCCCAGTCGATCTGCCCCTCCACCGTCTCCCCGGGGGAGAGGGGGGCGTCGGTGCGGTGGACCACCGCGCCGTCCCGGAGATGGACCGCCCGGACGGCGGCGCCCCCGAGGACGCCGGTGTCACAGGGCTGCCCGCCCCCCTCGGGGTAGAAGGCGGTGCGGTCCAGCACCACGTCGAAGCCGTCCCCTGCCGGGACGCAGGACAGCACCCGGGCGGAGAAGCGGGTGAGGAAGGGGTCGTCGTAGTAGAGCTTTTCGGTGTCCATGGGAACCACCTCTAAGGTCGAAAATCGGAGAGCGGGAATGGGCCGCGAGAAATTTCGGCGTCCGGCGGAGCCGGACGCTGCGGCTCCTGTCTCGTGTCTTTCTCATTATACCCGACCGGCCGCCCCGGCGCAAGGGCGGGACCACTTCCTCTCCGGCGGAATAGGATAGTCTGCGGCGGACCGCCCGGCGGCCGCCGCGGAGAGGAGAGAGACCGATGGAGGAGAGACATGTCCTGACCGACCTGCGCCCCGGCCAGGCGGCCCGGGTGACCGCCCTGGACCCCCGGGGGGAGCTGACGGCCCGGCTGGCCGAGCTGGGCTTTCTGCCCGGGACGCGGGTGGTCTGCGTGGCCCGGGCCCCGCTGGGGGACCCCACGGCCTATCTGGTGCGGGGGGCGGTGATCGCCCTGCGGGGGCGGGACGCCGCCGGGGTGGAGACCGGTCCGGGGGAGGAGGCCGGCCGTGGCTGAGGCGGGGCGGCCGGTGGTGGCCCTGGTGGGCAACCCCAACGTGGGCAAGTCCACCCTCTTCAACGCCGCCACCGGCCTGCGGCAGCACACGGGGAACTGGGCGGGGGTGACGGTGTCGGCCGCCCGGGGGACCGCCCGCCGGGGCGGGCGGGAGTTCACCCTCATCGACCTGCCCGGGACCTACGCCCTGTCCGCCCGCTCCCCGGAGGAGGAGGTCACCCGGGCCTTTCTGGCGGGCGGCGGGGCGGACGTGACGGCGGTGGTGTGCGACGCCGCCTGCCTGGAGCGGGGGCTGATCCTGTTCTACCAGGTGCGGGAGCTCACCGGCCGGGCGGTGGTGTGCGTCAGCATGCTGGACGAGGCGGCCCGGCGGGGGATCTCGGTGGACCTGGAGGAGCTGTCCCGGGCCCTCGGGGCGCCGGTGATGGGTGGGGGCCGGGGGGCGGAGGAGCTGCTGGACGCGGCGGCGGAGGCGGCCCTGGGGCCGCCCCTGCCCCTGCTGCCCCCGGCGGGGGCGGCGGAGCAGGCCGCGGCGGCGGAGCGGGCGGCCCGGCGGGCGGTCCGGACCCGGGGGGACCCGGGGGCGCCCGACCGGCGGCTGGACCGGGTGCTCACCGGGCGGTACACCGCCCTGCCCTGTCTGGCCCTTCTGCTGCTGGGGGTGCTGTGGCTGACGGCGGTGGGGGCCAACGTCCCGTCCCAGTGGCTGTCCGCCCTGTTCGCCCGGGGGGAGGCGGCCCTGTCCGCCCTGCTGGCCGCCCTGTCCGCCCCGGAGTGGCTCCGGGGGGCGCTGGCGGAGGGGGCCTTCCGGGTGCTGGGCTGGGTGGTGAGCGTCATGCTGCCCCCCATGGCCATCTTCTTCCCCCTGTTCGCCCTGCTGGAGGAGCTGGGCTACCTGCCCCGGGTGGCCTTCGTGGCCGACCGGGCCGTTCAGGGGTGCCGGGCCTGCGGCAAGCAGGCGCTGACCATGTGCATGGGCCTGGGGTGCAACGCCGTGGGGGTGACGGGCTGCCGCATCATCGACTCCCCCCGGGAGCGGCTGCTGGCCGTCCTCACCAACAGCCTCATGCCCTGCAACGGCCGCTTCCCCGCCATGATCGCGGTGTTCACCCTGTGCTTCGCCGGGCGGGGCGGGGCCCTGGCCGCTGCGGCGGCGGTGGCGGGGGTCATCGCCCTGGGGGCGGGGCTGACCTTCCTGCTGTGCCGGCTGCTGTCGGCCACCGTGTTGCGGGGGGTGCCCTCCGCCTTCACCCTGGAGCTGCCCCCCTACCGCCGGCCCCGGGTGGGGCAGGTGGTGGTGCGCTCGGTGCTGGACCGGACCCTCCATGTCCTGGCCCGGGCGGCGGCGGTGGCCGCCCCGGCGGGGCTGCTGCTGTGGGCCCTGGCCCACGTGGAGGCGGGGGGCGTCACCCTGCTGTCCGCCCTGGCCGGGGCGCTGGACCCCCTGGGCCGGCTGCTGGGAATGGACGGGGCCCTGCTGGCGGCCTTCCTGCTGGGCTGGCCCGCCAACGAGATCGTGCTGCCCATCGCCCTGATGATCTACCTGTCCGGGGGCTCCCTCACCGAGTGGGACAGCCTGGCGGGGCTGGGACAGGTGCTGGCCGACAACGGCTGGACCTGGCTGACGGCGGTGTGCATGGCGGTGTTCTCTCTGGCCCACTGGCCCTGCGCCACCACCTGTCTCACCATCTATCGGGAGACGGGGCGGCTGCGCTGGACCCTGCTGGCCATGGCCCTGCCCACGGCGGCGGGGGGGCTGCTGTGCGCCGGCATCGCCGCCGCCGCCCGGCTGGCCGGGCTGGCATGAGGGGTTGCCAAACGGGCCGGGAGCGGGTATAATGGGACCCGCGCGGAGAGCGCGACCAAGAAAAAGGAAGGAAACGAGACCATGACATACCACTACACCCCCCGGGGGGTCTGTTCCCGGGACATCGCCGTCGACGTGGAGGACGGCACCATCCGCCGCATCGAGTTCCGGGGCGGCTGCCACGGGAATCTCCAGGGCATCTCCCGCCTGGTGGAGGGGATGCCGGTGGAGGAGGCCATCCGCCGGCTGGAGGGCATCCGCTGCGGCGGAAAGCCCACCTCCTGCCCCGACCAGCTGGCCAAGGCGCTGCGGGAGAGCCTGTGAGCAAAACAGGGGGCCGCGTTCCGTCGGGAACGCGGCCCCCTGTCTGCCGTTTGGTTCACCGCCGCCGGCGGAAGCGCCGGCCGGAGTAGTGGGAGGAGCCGGAGTACCGGCCCCGGGCGCCGTAGCGCCGGCGCCGGGAGAAGAGGGTGAAGCGGAGGATGACCGCCGCCACCAGGATGAGGACCACCGCCACCAGCAGCTTGGCCCAGGCCTGGGAGAAGAAGTTTTCCAGCTGGTCCAGCCGGTAGAGCAGCGGGTCCCGGGACACCGAGTGGGTGGCCACCAGGTCCACCGTGCCGTACTCGGTGTCGCCGTGGCGCAGGGTGACCGTGCCCAGCACCTGCCCCTCCTCCACCGGGGCGGCCACCGTGTCGGCGTAGAGGGTGACCTCCTGCCGGATCTCGGACAGGTCCAGGTCGTTGGGCAGGGTGCGCTCGATGGTGCCGGCGGGCCGGGCGGTGACGCTCTCCGCCTCCTTGGACAGGGTGACCTCCACCTCGGCCAGGGGGAGCAGCGGGTCCAGGATGGTCCGGCGGGAGAAGTCGTCGAAGCCGTGGTCCAGCAGGCGGATGGACTCGGAGAACTGGGTGAAGCCCTCGCTGCCGGTGGTGCCCGGGACGCGCTGGGCCCCCAGCACCACCGAGATGAGGTAGACCCCGTCCCGCTCCGCCGCCGCGGCCAGGCAAAGGCCCGCCGCGTCGGTGCTCCCCGTCTTGACGCCGATGGCGTCGGGGTAGACATAGCCCATGTACCGCAGGTTGGACAGCAGACCGTTGGTGTTGAAGAAGTGCCGCTGGTCGGAGAGGTTGGTGGCGTCGATGTAGCAGTCGGCGGTGGAGACGATCTCCCGGAAGGTGTCGTGCTCCATGGCCTCTTCCACGAAGCGGCAGATGTCCCGGGCGGTGGTGTAGTGGTCGTCGTCGTGGAGCCCGTGGGGGTTGACGAAGTGGGTGCCGGTGCAGCCCAGCTCGGCCGCCCGCTGGTTCATCAGGGCCACGAAGCTCTCCACGTCCCCCGCCACCGTCTCGGCCAGGATGTTGGCCGCCTCGTTGGCCGAGGCGATGAGCAGGCACTGCAGCAGCTGGTGGACGGTGAGCTGCTCCCCCGGCTTGATGTTCTGGGTGGAGCCGTCGGGGGACAGGCCGGCCCGGAAGGTGTCGCTGGCGGTGATGACCTGCTCCAGGGTCAGCTCCCCCCGGTCCACCGCTTCCAGCACCAGCAGGGCGGTCATCACCTTGGTGATGCTGGCGGGGTAGGCCTTCTCCTCGCCCCCCTGGTCGAAGAGGACCTCGTCGTGGTTGGCGTCCAGGAGGATGGCGTGCTCCGCGTCCACCGAGAAGGACTCGGAGGCGGCGGCGGGGAGGGCCAGCAGGCCGGCCGTGAGGACGGCGCAGAGAAGCGCCGCGAAAAAACGATATTTTTTCATGGAAAAAACTCCGTATCTGTGTTATGATGTGATATGTATCGCCCGCCGGCCCGGGGGCCGGGGCGTTCCGGTCCCTTTCAGTATACCAAAGCCGGAGGAAAAACGCAACCGTCGGAGGGGGGAATGGCCGTGGACAGGCTGCGGAAATTCGACATCGCCGTGGTGTGCGTCACGGCGGCCTTCCTGCTGCTGGCGGCGGGATACTTCCTCTGGACCGACCGGGGGGACGAGCCCTGGCAGGTGGAGACGGTCCGCCGGGACGAGCCGCCCGCCGCCCAGACGGCGGAGCAGCCGGAGGCGTCCCAGCGGCCCGAGAAGCTGCTGGAGGGGGAGACCATCGACATCAACACGGCCTCGGTGCTGGAGCTGCAGCGGCTGCCCGGCATCGGGGAGGCCCGGGCCCAGGCCATCGCCGACTGGCGGGAGGAGGAGGGCCCCTTCACCGCGCCCGAGGACCTGATGCTGGTCCCCGGCATCGGCGAGGGCATCCTGGCCCAGTGCCGGGACTACATCACGGTGGGGGAGTGAGGACATGGCCAGGATCCTGGTGGTGGACGACGAGAAGGTGCTGGTGAAGGGCATCAAGTTCAACCTGGAGAACGAGGGCTACCAGGTGGAGACCGGCTCCGACGGCGAGGAGGCGGTGGAGCTGGCCCGGGGGGGCGGCTTCGACCTGATCCTGCTGGACCTGATGATGCCCAAGATCGACGGGCTCCAGGCCTGTATGCGCATCCGGGAGTTCTCCAACGTCCCCATCATCATGCTCACCGCCCGCAGCGAGGACGCCGACAAGCTGGTGGGCTTCGAGTGCGGGGCAGACGACTACATCACCAAGCCCTTCAACATCCTGGAGCTCAAGGCCCGGATCCGGGCCCTGCTGCGCCGGGCGGGGGCCGCCGAGAAGCGGACGGGGGGCGCCCGGCTCACCCAGGGGCACATCACCCTGGACACGGCGGAGCGCGCCGCCTGGCGGGGGGAGGAGCCGGTGGACCTCACCGCCAAGGAGTTCGACCTGATGGAGCTGCTCATGCGCAACCCCGGCCGGGTCTACTCCCGGGAGAACCTGCTGAACATCGTCTGGGGGTATGAGTACGCCGGGGACTACCGCACGGTGGACGTCCACGTCCGCCGCCTGCGGGAGAAGCTGGAGCTGGACCCCGCCAACCCCGAGTTCATCCGGACCAAGTGGGGGGTGGGCTACTACCTGAAGGGGCAGCAGCCCGCGTGACGCCGGGGAAGGAGGCACCGCCATGAACGAGACCCGGGGCGCCCCCCGGTTTTTCCAGTCCATCCAGGTGAAGTACGCCCTGACCTATCTCGTCCTGATCGGGGCGGTGCTCATCCTGATGAACACCTACCCGGTGCTCATCTCTCAGGACTCGGTGTTCCGGTCCAAGACCACCGCCCTGCAGAGCCAGGTGACGGTGATCGCCTCGGCCCTGGCCGAGCAGGAGACCCTCACCGCCGACAACGTGGGGCAGGTCATGGAGGTGCTGGGCCCCATGGGGCTGACCCGCATCGTGGTCACCGACCCGGCCGGCCTGGTGCTGTACGACTCGGCTGCCCTCCCCGACGGGGAGGAGACCCTCCCGCCCGAGGCGGAGGGGCCGGCGGAGGAGGAGCCCCCCGTGTACCGCTACGCCCTGTACCGGGAGGTGGTCCGGGCCCTGGAGGGGTACGACAAGGCCACCTCCCGCTTCGCCGGGGACGAGTTCCGCAGCAGCGCCGCCGGTCCGGTGGTCTACCGGAACATGATCGTGGGGGCGGTGTACGTCTATGAGGCCGACGGGGAGCAGGCCGCCCTGCTGCTGGGCATGCAGTCCAACCTGCGGGGCATCTCGCTGCTGATCTGCGCCATGGTGCTGGTGATGAGCGTCCTGTTCTCCAAGGCGCTCACCTCCCGGATCGGGACGCTGCTCCGGGCCATCCGCATCGTGCGGGAGGGGGAGTACAACCACCGGGTCACCCTGAAGGGCCGGGATGAGCTTACCCAGCTGGCCGACGAGTTCAACCAGCTCACCGACCGCCTCCAGACCACCGAGGAGGTGCGCCGCCGCTTCGTCTCCGACGCCAGCCACGAGCTCAAGACCCCCCTGGCCTCCATCCGGCTGCTCACCGACTCCATCCTCCAGAGCCAGCACATCGACGAGGCCCTGGCCCGGGAGTTTGTGGGGGACATCGGCGAGGAGGCCGACCGGCTCACCCGCATCACCGAGAAGCTGCTCACCCTCACCCGCCTGGACACGGCGCCCCCCGCCCACACCGGGCCGGTTGACGTGGCGGCGGTGGTGGAGAAGGTCCGGCGGATGCTGGTCCCCCTGGCCCGGGCGGGCGAGGTGGACATCCGGTGCCGTCTGGAGGAGGGCTGCGTCATCCGCTGCACCGAGGACGACCTGTACCAGATCGCCTTCAACCTCATGGAGAACGCGGTGAAATACAACCTGCCCGGGGGGAGCGTCACGGTGACCCTCCGCCGGGCGGAGGACACCGTGGAGCTGGAGGTGGCCGACACCGGGGTGGGCATCCCCCAGGAGGACCTGGACAAGGTGTTCCGCCGCTTCTACCGGGTGGACAAGGCCCGCTCCCGGGCCGCCGGCGGCACCGGGCTGGGGCTGTCCATCGTCCGGGACACCGTCCTGGCCCACAGCGGAACGGTGTCCGCCCGGGCGGGGGAGGCCGGGGGCAGCGTGTTCCTGGTCACCTTCCCGGCGTGGAGAGAGGGGGAGGAGCCGTGAAAAAGCTGACCCTGAGCCTGCTGGCCGCCGCCCTGGTGGTCCTGGCCGCCTGCGCCCCCGCCCCGGGGGAGAGCGGGGAGGGGCTGTTCCTCTACTTCGCCTCGACGGAGGACGCGGGGGCCGCCCTGGTCCCGGTGGAGTACACCGGGGCGGAGGAGCCCGGCGTGCGGCAGCTGATGAGCGCCCTGCTGGCCGGCCCGGAAGAGCCCGGCCTGACCTCGGCGGTGCCCTCCTGGGTGACCCTGCGGGGCTATCGCCTGGAGGACGGGGTGCTCTACCTGGACCTGTCGGAGAATTACGGCGGGCTCAGCGGCGTCGACCTGACCCTGGCGGACTACGCCATCACCCTCACCCTGAGCCAGCTGCCCGGGGTGGAGGGGGTCCGGATCACCGCCGACGGAGAGCCCCTGAGCTATCGCAGCCATCAGATCCTCACCTCCGAGGAGGCCCTGCTGTGGGCGGAGGAGCCCTGAGAGAAGAAAACAGACACTTTACAGATAAAAGGAGCAAACGAGCATGAGCAACTACAACATCAACACCAAGTGCGTCCAGGGGGGCTACACCCCCAAAAACGGCGAGCCCCGCCAGATCCCCATCGTCCAGTCCACCACCTTCCGGTACGCCACCAGCGAGGACATGGGCAAGCTCTTCGACCTGGAGGCCAGCGGCTATTTCTACACCCGGCTCCAGAACCCCACCAACGACATGGTGGCGGCCAAGATCTGCGACATGGAGGGGGGCGCCGCCGCCATGCTCACCTCTTCGGGCCAGGCGGCCAACTTCTTCTCCATCTTCAACATCGCCAACTGCGGCGACCATGTGGTGGCCTCCTCCACCATCTACGGCGGCACCTACAACCTCTTCCACGTCACCATGCGGAAGATGGGCATCGACTTCACCTTCGTGGAGCCCGACTGCACCGACGAGGAACTGGAGGCCGCCTTCCGGCCCAACACCAAGGCGGTCTTCGGCGAGACCATCGCCAACCCCGCCCTCACCGTGCTGGACCTGGAGCGCTTCGCCGGGGCGGCCCACGCCCACGGGGTGCCCTTCATCGTGGACAACACCTTCGCCACCCCGGTGAACTGCCGCCCCATCGAGTGGGGGGCCGACATCGTCACCCACTCCACCACCAAGTACATGGACGGCCACGGGGCCGCCGTGGGCGGGGCCATCGTGGACTCCGGCAAGTTCGACTGGATGGCCCACGCCGACAAGTTCCCCGGCCTGACCACCCCCGACGAGAGCTACCACGGCATCACCTACGCCACCAAGTTCGGCCCCGGGGCCTTCATCACCAAGTGCACCGCCCAGCTCATGCGGGACTTCGGCTCCATCCAGGCCCCCCAGAACGCCTTTCTGCTGAACCTCGGTCTGGAGAGCCTTCACGTCCGGATGCCCCGGCACTGTGAGAACGCCCTGGCGGTGGCCCGGTTCCTGAAGAGCCACGACAAGATCTCCTTCGTCACCTACCCCGGTCTGGAGGGGGACAAGTACTACGACCTGGCGAAGAAGTACATGCCCAACGGCACCTGCGGCGTGGTGTCCTTCGGCTTTAAGGGCGGCCGGAAGGCGGCGGAGAGCTTCATGAAGCACCTGAAGCTGGCCGCCATCGAGACCCATGTGGCCGACGCCCGGACCTGCTGCCTGCACCCCGCCTCGGCCACCCACCGGCAGATGAACGACCAGGAGCTGGCCGCCGCCGGCATCACCCCCGACCTGGTGCGCTTCTCCTGCGGCATCGAGGACGCCGGTGACCTCGTCGCCGACATCGCCCAGGCGCTGGACCAGATTTGACACACAGGACCGCGAAGGGCCCCGCACGAGAGCGTGCGGGGCCCTTTTCACGGTCGATGAGGAATCAGGAATGAGGGACCAGGGAGCGCGGGGCCCGGCCGGGCCCCGCGCTCCTTCGTTTCTGATTTTTTTATTTTTTTCGCAGAAGGGCTTGACAAACGCCTGAGGTTGTATTATTGTATTAGTTGTTTAATACAATAATACAATGAAGGGAGCGGAGCCAATGGAGTGGAAGTTCAGCGATGACCGGCCCATCTGGGTCCAGCTCAGCGAGCAGCTGGCCCGGCGGATCGTCACCGGGGCCTACCCGCCGGGGAGCAAGCTGCCCCCGGTGCGGGAGCTGGCCGCCGAGGCGGGGGTGAACCCCAACACCATGCAGCGGGCGCTGGCCCAGCTGGAGCAGGACGGCCTGGCCAGGGCCGACCGCACCGCCGGCCGGACGGTCACCGGGGACGCCGGGGTCATCGAGGCGGCCCGGATGGCCTACGCCAGGGTGAACATCGACGCCTATTTCGACGCCATGGCCGACCTGGGCTTTTCCAGGCAGGCTGCGGTGGACCTGGCCCGGGAGGCGGGAACATGAGCTGCGACGCGCTGGAACGGGGGCGCCTGCTGTGCGCCCGGGAGGAGCTGGAACGCTATCTGCGCCGGATGGCGGAGCTGGGCATCGGCCCGGCGGAGGCCGTGGCGCTGCTGAAGGAGGAAGGACGATGAACGAGACATTGGTGGAGTGCCGGGACCTGCGGAAGGTCTACGGCAGAAAGACGGCCCTGGACGGGGTGGACCTGTCCCTCGGGCGGGGGAGGATCGTGGGTCTGCTGGGCCCCAACGGGAGCGGCAAGACCACCCTCATCAAGATCCTGTGCGGGCTGATCCAGCCCACCGGAGGCGCCGCGGCGGTGGACGGCCGGGCGGTGGGGCCCTATACCAAGAGCATCATCAGCTATCTGCCCGACCGGATGTACTTCGCCGACTGGATGCGGGCCAGCGACCTGTTCGACCTGTTCGGCGACTTCTACGCCGACTTCGACCGGAAGCGGGCGGAGGCCATGTGCCAGAGCCTCGGGGTGGACCCCCGGGACCGGATGAAGACCATGTCCAAGGGCACCAAGGAGAAGGTGCAGCTGGTGCTGGTGATGGCCCGGCAGGCCCAGCTCTACCTGCTGGATGAGCCCATCGCCGGGGTGGATCCGGCGGCCCGGGACTTCATCCTCCACACCATCCTCACCAACTACAACGAGGCGGGCACCGTCCTCATCTCCACCCACCTCATCGGCGACATCGAGCGGGTGCTGGACGAGGCGGTGTTCCTGAAGGAGGGGAAGGTCACCCTCCACGACAGCGTGGACGGCATCCGGGAAAAGACGGGCAAGAGCGTGGACGCCCTGTTCCGGGATGTGTTCCGCGCCCAGCCCATGGAAGGAGGCGCGTTCTGATGCTGTGGAAGCTTTTGAAATACGATTTCCGCTCCATGTGGAAGCAGTTTGCCGTAGTCTGGCCGGCGGTCCTGGTCATCGGCCTGGTCAACCGGTTCACCCTGCCCTGGGAGGTGACGGGGAGCTCCGCCATGGCCAACGTCCCCGGCGCGGTGGGGGTCACCACTGTCATATTGCTCTTTGCCGGCCTGCTGGCCATGGGGGTGCTGGCCCTGGTGTTCATCCTCCAGCGGTTCTACAAGGGCCTGCTGGGGGACGAGGGCTACCTGATGCACACCCTGCCGGTGAAGCCCTGGCAGCTGGTGGCATCCAAGCTCATCTGCGCGGTGGTCATGCTGATCATCAGCGGCGCCGTGGCCTTTCTGGCCATGCTGCTGATGGTGCCGGTGGATTGGAGCGCCCTGTTCCAGGAGGGCATCCTGGGCAACGTGATCCGCTGGGCCGCCACGAACCTCGGGGACGTGGCGGTGCTGCTGGAGATCGTCCTTCTGCTGGTGGAGGTGCTGGCCCTGATGGTGCTGACGTGCTACGCCGCCATGGCGGTGGGCCACCTCTTCCAGCGCCACCGGGTGGCCATGAGCGTGGTGGCCTTCGTGGTGCTGGACATCGTGATCAGCAACCTCACCGCCATCCTGGGCCGGCTGGCGGCCCCTCTGGAGATCTTCGCGGTGAACTCCCAGGTGGGCATCTGGGCGGTCATCCTGTACCAGGCCGTCCTGGGCGCCGCCCTCTTCGCCGGCGCCACCCTGGTCCTCAGCCGCCGGCTGAACCTGGAGTAAACGGAACACAAAGGCGTGCCGCCCCGGCGGTAAAAAGCGAACGCGCTGCTCTGAAGCTCAGAGCAGCGCGTTCAGCGTCTTTCCGATGTCCCCGCCGACGCAGACAGACCGGGAGGCCAGCTCCCGGGGGGCGGTGGCCTGGCCGGCGTTGACCACGGCGTAGACTGCGTCCGGGTTTTGGGCGGTGAGCCGCCAGAAGGAGTACTTGATGATGCCCGGGGTGCTGTAGCCCACCCCCAGCTCCAGGTAGAGCACCCGGCCCGTTCGGTGCCGGCGGAGGAAGTCCTCATATCGGGCCGCCGCGGCGTACCAGCCCCCATCCTGGACGAAGGTGCCGTCGGTGCGCAGGTTCATGGCCATGGGGGCCCCGCACCTATGGCAGCGGGGGACCAGCCCGGAGGGGATCCGCATATCCCGCTGCTCCGCCGCCATCCGCCGGACGGCCGCCTCGTTGTCGTAGGTCTCCTGATGACAGGGCACTGAGCACTGCCACAGGCCGTAGTCCCCCTGGGTGTAGAACAGCCGCCCCTTGTCAAAGCCCGCCCGCTGGAAGCAGTGGTCCACGTTGGTGGTGAGGACGAAGTGGTCCCGCTCTTCCAGCAGCCGGCGCAGGGCTTCGTACACCGGCCCGGGCGGGTCCCCGTACCGGTTGAGAAGGATGCTCCGGCTCCAGAAGGCCCACTGCTCCTCTGGGGTGGGGTAGGGGTAGAAGCCCCCGGTGTACATGTCGTGGAAGCCGTATCTGGCCTCAAAGTCGGCGAAGTGGGCCCGAAAGCGCGCCCCGCCGTAGTCGAAGCCGGCCGAGGCGGACAGACCGGCCCCGGCCCCCACCACCACCGCGTCCGCCCGGTCAAGGGCGGCCCGGAGCCGGTCAACAGAGTCCGAGCAGCTCCCGGTAGATGGAGGCATCTGTGTTTTGAAAGACATTGAAAATCACCCTCTTGATGCAGGTGGGGGCGGACAAAAAACGGGTCACCGTCTCCACGGCAATCTCCGCCGCCGCCCGGTGGGGGAAGCGGAACTCCCCGGTGGAGATACAGCAGAAGGCCACGCTGCTCAGACCATGCTCCGCCGCCAGGGACAGGCAGGACGTGTAGCAGGAGGCCAGAGCCGCCCGGTCCGCCGCCGTCACCGACCCGGAGACGATGGGACCCACGGTGTGGAGCACATGCCGGGCGGGCAGGTTATAGCCCGCCGTCAGCCTGGCCCGCCCGGCGGGCTCGGGGTATCCCTGGGCCGCCATGAGGCGGGCGCACTCGTCCCGGAGCTGGAGCCCCGCCGCCGAGTGGATGGCGTTGTCGATGCAGCCGTGGCAGGGGTGGAAGCAGCCCAGCAGGGCGGAGTTGGCGGCATTGACGATGGCATCGGCCCGCAGACGGGTGATGTCTCCCTGCCACAGCGCCACGCCGGGGCGCCCGGGGACCTCCGGCAGGGTCATGACGTCCACCGCGCCTCGCTCCGCCGCCTCGGCGGACAGGAGCCGGTCCTGGAGCCGGAGAAACTCCGGGTCCAGGGGCAGAGGCGGACGGATGTTCATCAGAGCCCGCAGGAGCCGCCGCGCCCCTTCCCGGGTCCGGAACTCCGCCGCCCAGAGGCGGCACTCGGGCATCTCGGCCAGCAGCATTTTGTTGAGCTGCTCGATCTGCCGCAGACGGTCCATGGGGAGACCTCCTCTCTGAAAGCTGCCTGTCAGGGGAAGAAGAAGCCGGCGGTCATGTCCAAATAGTTCTCGCCGCTGTACTGAGGGTATCTCTTCTGTACCGAGGCCTTGAAGCTGTCCCGGTCGGCACTGGCGGCGGCGATGGCCTTCAGCTCCTTCAGATAGTCGATCTTGGTCCGGGCGTCCTTCAGGTCCTCGGGGGTGTAGTGGGAGGTGAGGATCAGGCCATAGCCCCGGGCGATATAGCTCTCCAACTGGGCGACCATGGCGTCGGCGTGGGACGCCCCGGCCACGATGGAGTGGCAGTCGTGGCCCAGCATGTGGGTGTACACGGCGTTGATCTCCGGGATCTCCACGTCAAAGGCGTCGGAGGTGGGGTGGATGACAAAGCCGATGCCGCCGACGGTGACCCTCCCCTCCGACAAAATGTGGTCCGCCGCATGGATGGTGGGGTCGAAGGCGTCCCCAAAGGAGGCGGCAAAGCCGTCGATGAGCGCCCTGCCGCCTCCCCGGGCGGAGTAGTCCACCGCATTTTCCGTGGCGTATCTGGGCACGCCGGGCAGGAAGGACGCCCCGGCCCCGTGGTAGGCCACCAGCATCCCCGCCGGCTCCAGCGCCCGGTCCTTCAGGTAGGCGGTGAGCTCGGCGATGTTGTCGCGGAAGCAGGGGCTCTCGATGACCGCGGCTCTCCCGGCCTTCTCCACCAGAAAGACCTCGTCGTCGATGGGGTCGTTGGTCTGGTAGGCGTGGAGCTTGACGGCGCCGAAGTCGTAGATGTGCATCTCGCCCTTGGGCAGCTTGACGGTCTCGCAGGTGTTCTTGTTCATGATCAGGTTCCTCCTCGGGATGGTTTGGGGCGGTTCGTCCGCCGCTGTACCCTGATCATAGCGCGGCCCGGCGGGTTTGGCCAGTACGCACAAATTTGTGCCGTAGTCACCTTTCGGTGACCTTTGGACGGTCACCGGAAGGTGACTTTTTGGCGGCCCGTGGGTTCACGGGCATGGTGGACGGCAAAAAAATTTTTGCCCGCCCCGGGCCCTTGACGGCCTCCGGTCCCGTGGGGTATGATGTCAGAGGATACCATACAGGACCCGGGAGAAGACTGCAAGGGGGCGAGGGCATGTCCGTGGACCTGGCGAAGCTGCCGGCCTGCCCGGTGGAGACCACCCTGCTGCTCATCAGCAGCAAGTGGAAGGTGCTCATACTTCGGGACCTGCTCTCCGGCCCCCGGCGGTTCGGGGAGCTGCGCCGGTCCCTTGCCGGGGTGAGCCAGAAGGTGCTCACCGCCCAGCTCCGGGAGATGGAGGAGGACGGACTGGTGGTCCGTACCGCCTACCCCGAGGTGCCGCCCCGGGTGGAGTACGCCCTGACCGGGCTGGGGATGAGCCTCAGACCGGTGATGGACGCCATGTGGAGCTGGGGCGAGGACTATCAGAAAAGCGCGTGCGCTGCCGGGGCGGACCCGGCGGGGCGGGAGAGGACGGAGTGACCATGATGAACTGGGACGAGCTGGAGCAGACCTGTCTGAGCTGCCGGAAGTGCGGCCTGGCGGACACCCGCACCCACGTGGTGTTCGGGGTGGGGAGCCGGGACGCGGAGGTACTTTTCGTGGGCGAGGGCCCCGGGGAGAACGAGGACCTGCAGGGGGAGCCCTTCGTGGGCCGGGGGGGCAAGCTGCTGGACGAGATGCTCACCATCATCGACCTGGACCGGACAAAGAACATCTACATCGCCAACATCGTCAAGTGCCGCCCGCCCCAGAACCGGGACCCCCTGAACACCGAGCAGGACGCCTGCATCGGATATCTCCGGAACCAGGTGTCCCTGCTGCGGCCCAAGATCATCGTCTGTCTGGGCCGCATCGCCGCCATGAAGCTCATCAAGGAGGACTTCAAGATCACCCGGGAGCACGGCCAGTGGTTCCAGAAGAGCGGGGTGTGGATGACCGCCCTGTACCACCCCGCCGCCCTGCTCCGGGACCCCCGGCGCAAGCCTGAGACCTTCGACGACCTGAAATCCATCCAGGCCAAGATCCGGGAGGTCTGCGACCACACCTATTGAGAAAGCGGAAAAGAGGAGCCGGGCGCTGCTTTGCAGCGCCCGGCTCCTCTCATATTTTCGGGGGTCATACGGGGTAGCCGTCGCCGGCCACCGTGAGGCGGACGCCGTCCGGCGTCCGGGCCAGGGACACCTGGACCTTGCCCACCGTCCACAGGGAGGTCGGGTCTCCGTCCTCCCCGGAGGCGAGGCCGTAGGTCTCCTCCAGCCAGGTCAGGCCGGCCTGCCAGGCGGCATCCACGGCGGCCTGGTCCGTGCCGGAAAAGTCGTACCACCCGGCCCGCAGCTTGCCGTCCCCGTCGAAGCGGTAGACCGCCGTGGCCTCCAGGCCGCCCACGGGGACCCCCTCCTGGGCCAGATGCCAGTACCGCCAGTCGGCCTCCGCCGCGATCTCCTCCGCCGGGGTGCCGTAGGGGAAGCCGTCGAAGCCGTCCTCCTCCCCGGGCTCCGCCGGGGGCTGGCCGTCGGCCGGGACATACTCCCCGGCGGCCAGCCGGCCTTCCCCGTCCAGACGGTAGAGGACGGTGACATCCTCCTCCGACCGGACCAGGGCGAAGTCCCCACCCGTCTGGATCACGTCGGTCAGCCGGGTGCCCCAGGGCACGCCCTGGAACCCGCTGATCTTGTCCTTCGAGCGGCTGACGGTGACCGCCGCCGCGATGCACAGCACCACCACGCACACCGCCATGGCCGCCGCGATGATCTTGCTGGCTTTTTCCTTCATGGGACGTCCCCCTTTCCCGGAGGGAGCTCCCTCCGCCCCTCAGTATATCAGCGGGAGAAAAAATGTCAACAAAAAGCGAAATGTTTTGCCCCGGGTACTTGACAAAACCGCACGATCGGTGTATTATCATGATGCTATCAAAATGATATCAAAGTGGACGACCGAAAAGGAGGAGTCGATCATGAGTGAAGAGAAACTGACCAACGCGGCGGAGGCGCCTGAGGGGCGGCAGCTGCACGATGGGGAGAAGGTCTTGGGCCACTCCGGCCGGGGCATGGTGATGCTCTTTGTGACCATCCTGCTGTTTCTGGCGGTGGTGCCTCTGGTCGTGGGGGGCGTCTACATGATCACCCCGCCCAGCGTCCCCCAGATCGTGGAGCCAACCATCCGGGGCACCGCCGGGGGCATGGCCCTGGGCGCGGTCATGATCATCGCCGGCGTGCTGTGCGTTATCCTGGGCATCTTCAGCTCCATGGGGCTGAAGGTGATGAAGCCCAACGAGGCCCTGGTGCTCACCCTGTTCGGCAAGTACTACGGCACCCTGAAGAAGGAGGGCTACTACTGGGTCAACCCCTTCACCGAGGGGGTCAACCCCACCGTCACCCAGTACAAGGCCGAGGACACCATGGGGGGCGCCCCCCGGCTGGAGACCACCCCGGGCAAGGTGAAGAGCAAGGGGGACAGCACCTCCGGCATGCGCATCTCCATGAAGGCCATCACCCTGGACAACCGCAAGCAGAAGATCAACGACAAGCTGGGCAACCCCATCGAGATCGGCATCGTGGTCATCTGGCGGGTGGTGAACACGGCCAAGGCGGTGTTCAACGTGGACAACTACATGGAGTTCCTCTCCATCCAGGCTGACTCCGCCCTGCGGAACATCGTGCGGCTCTACCCCTATGACCTGGCGGAGGACAGGGGCGACGAGTGCACCCTCCGGGGTAGCAGCCAGGAGGTGGCCGAGAAGCTGAAGGCGGCCATCCAGGAGAAGGTGGACATCGCCGGGCTGGAGGTGCTGGAGGCCCGGATCACCCACCTGGCCTACGCCCCCGAGATCGCCGCCGCCATGCTCCAGCGGCAGCAGGCCGCCGCCATCGTGGACGCCCGCCGGATGATCGTGGACGGCGCGGTGGGCATGGTGGAGATGGCTCTGGAGAAGCTGGAGGAGAGCCAGAAGGTGACGCTGGACGAGGAACGCAAGGCCGCCATGGTGTCCAACCTGCTGGTGGTCCTCTGCGGCAACAAGGACGCCCAGCCTGTTGTCAATTCGGGCAGCCTGTATTAAAATAGCCCAACAGAGGAAGCAGACCGCGCCGGATGAGAGCGGGGAAGGGAGGGCGACGGACCGGTGGAGAACAAGGACAAGGAGAAGAAGCAGATCCTGCTCCGGGTGTCGCCCACCCTGTGGAAGGAGCTGGCCGCCTGGGCGGAGGACGACTTTCGCTCCATCAACGGCCAGATCGAGTACCTGCTCACCGAGTGCGTGAAGAAGCGCAAAGGCAAGCGAGCCCCTGAAAAGGAAGACGAGGACTGAGAAACGAGAGGAGGCGGTCAGCATGAAATGCCCGTTCTGCGGCGGAGAGATGGCCCGGGGCGCCCTGTCCCTGGAGCGCCGCTTCGCCGAGTTCAACGAAGCCCCGACCAAATACATCGGTCTGCGGGACAGCCTGGGCAGACCGATCCGCATCAACTGGTTCAAGATCGAGAAGGAGTCGGCCTGGTGCTGCCCGGCCTGCCGGAAGATCATCCTGGACTACCCGGAGGGGGAACAGGAGACCAGCGGGCAGGGCTGACCGGGGGACCGAAGAAGACCACCGAAAACAGGGCGCGGGCTGTGGACAGCCCGCGCCCGTTTCAACGCAGGAAAGGAGGACCTGACATGAAACGCAGAATTTTGGCTCTGACTCTGGCGGCGGCTCTGGCTTTGATTTGCGCCGCCTGCACCCCCGCCGGCGAGACGCCGGAGGACACCGCCCCGGCGGAGACCGGGAACACCGCCCCGGCGGACCACGACTTCAGCGGCGCGGTGCTGGACGAGTACACCGAGACCCTCACCGGCTTCGGCGGCCTGCCTTGGGGCTATGTGCTGCCCCGGGAGACGGCGGACGCCCTGGCCACCGAACAGAACGAGACCATCGCCCTGACCACCGTGGAGGAGTTTGCCGGGCTCACCTTCCGCATGGAGCGCATCTTCAGCTACACCGACGGCATCCCCGGCCTGAGAGAGGGGCAGCGGGCCCTGACCATGGGGCGGTACGTTGAGACGGGCTTCCTGTCTCCCGACGACCCGGAGGGCGGGACCGCCACGGCGGTGGAGTGGTTCGACCAGACCCTGGCCTATCTCACCGGGCTGTACGGTCAGCCCGACAGCTATACCCTCAGCGGGGACGATGAGGAGCTCGCCGCCCCCCTGACGGCGGAGCAGTACACCGCCGAGGGGGTGACGGCCTGCACGGCGGCGTGGACCGGCCTGGAGAACGGGCAGGTGACCCTGCGGCTGGCGGACAGCTACGGCCTGTCCCTGACCGTCACCTTCGCCCCCGGCGCCGAGACCCTGCGGAATTCCGGACAGACGGCGGACCTCACCCTGAGCGGGATGGACGCCCCGGGCCTGGCCGCCGACGTGGCCGGGTTCGAGGACGCCCTGTGGGGGGACAGCCTCCAGTCGGTGCTGGACGGAAAGGACTGGGAACACATGGAGCTGAGAGGGGAGAGCGCCGCCTTCGGCGGGATGCCCGCCGAGGCGTACTACGCCTTTGAGGACGGCGCCCTGTACGCCGGCTACTACGTGCTGAACGCCGGGGAGGGCAACGAGTCCGCCCTGACCCGGGCGGTGGTGGACTACCTCACCGAACTGTACGGCTCGCCGGACATCCCCCAGACCCCCGGCGAGACCAACATGATCGCCTGGTCCAATGAGGCCGGCCAGCCCAAGGCGGGGACCTCGGGACCCGTGGTGTACACCTTTGACAACGGCGACGTCCACGTGTGCTTCTACGCCGCCGGCGACCGGAACTAACGACAGGCAGACCGACGAACGGAAGGGAGGAGCTGATATGAAGCGCAGGATCCTGGCCCTGACTCTGGCGGCGGCTCTGGCCCTGCTGTGCGCCGCCTGCACCCCCGCCGGAGAGACACCGGAGGACACCGCCCCGGCGGTGACGCTCCCCTCCGGCGCGTGCACCGGCTTCGGCGGGCTGGAGTGGGGAGACTCCTATGAGACCCTGTTCCCCGGGGACGAGATCCCGGAGGCCGCCCGGCGGGACTATCAGCTGGACGGCTGGCCCTGCACGGCGGTGTACGCCTTCGACGGGGACGGCCTGCTGTGGTCGGGGCAGTACGAGTTCCGGCCTGACCGGGCCGACATCCCGGCGGTGCTCCGGGCGGCGCTGGCGGCCATGACCGAGGCCTATGGCGAGCCCCAGCCCGCCTATACCACCACGGATGACTGGGAGACGGTCCCGGCCCCTACGGTGGAGGATGTGGAGGCGGGAACAGCGGACTTCTGTCTCTACATCTGGGGCGGCCTGGACGACGGCGGGGTCAGCCATGTCAACGCCAGCCTCCAGCTCCAGGACGGGGTGGTCTACCTGGCCATGTACCAGTCCCCGGCAAAATAAAATTTCTGCCCCCCGGCGGCGGCCCGCGTTATGCGCGGGCCGCCGCCTTTTTCCGCGCTCCGAAGGGGACCACAAGATATGGTGTCCAAAAAATGACCCCGCCACCGTATCCGGGGGAGAGGCTGGGGGGACTGATACCTTTTGTAACCAATTTTTTTCGCGGCAGAAAGGAAGAAAAAGGGAAAAACCTGCGGAGCCTTGGGACAGAAGGACTTTCCCGGAAAAAAATTTGAAAAAAGTATTGCAATTTGTTTACATAACCTGTATACTGAAAACCACAGTGGAGCAAAGTGGAGCGTTTTAGATGAAAAACCCACGAAAGTGGGGAGGGAGGTGGACAGCTTGACCGGCACCTATGAGCACGGCATCGACGCCAAGGGCAGGCTGTTCATCCCGGCCAAGCTCCGGGAGGAGCTGGGCACCACCTTCTACCTGGCCATGGGGGTGGACGCCTGCCTGGCCATCTACCCCCTGTCCACCTGGGAGCGCTTCACCGAGAAGTTCGCCTCCCTGCCCATGAGCCAGTCGGCCGCCATGCGGCCCCTGTTCGCCAACGCCGCCAAGTGCGAGCCCGACACCCAGGGCCGCATCGTCATCCCCCAGAAGCTGCGGCAGTACGCCGGCCTGGACAAGGACGCGGTGATCATCGGGGTCAACGACCGGGCCGAGATCTGGGCGGCCGACGCCTGGAAGGCCCGGGAGGAAGAGGAGATGACCCCCGAGAAGATGCGGGCCTGTCTGGAGGCCCTGGGCTTCTGAGATGGGGGAGACCTTCACCCACCGCCCGGTGCTCCTGCGGGAGTGTATCGAGGCGCTGAACATACGGCCTGACGGCGTCTATGTGGACGGTACCCTGGGCCGGGCGGGCCACAGCGCCGAGATCGCCCGGCGGCTCACCACCGGGCGGCTCATCGCCATCGACCGGGACCGGGCGGCCCTGGAGGCCGCGGAGGAGCGGCTGGCCCCCTGGATGGACCGGGTGACCCTGGTCCACGGGAACTTCGCCGACCTGGCCGATATCCTGGACGGGGCCGGCGCGGCCGGGGCGGACGGGATGCCCTTCGACCTGGGGGTGTCCTCCCCCCAGTTGGACGACGGGAGCCGGGGCTTCTCCTACATGGCGGACGCCCCGCTGGACATGCGCATGGATCAAAGCGCCGGACTCACCGCGGCCGAGGTGGTGAACACCTGGCCCCGGGAGGAGCTGCGGCGCATCCTGTACGAGTACGGCGAGGAGCGCTATGCCCCCCAGATCGCCGCCGCCATCGAGGCCCGGCGGATGGAAAGGCCCATCGGGACCACCCTGGAGCTGGTGGACGTGATCAAGGGCGCCATGCCGGCCAGGGCCCTGCGGGAGAAGCAGCACCCCGCCAAGCGATCCTTCCAGGCTATCCGCATCGCGGTGAACGACGAGCTGGGGGCGGTGGAGCGGATGCTGGACGCGGCGGTGCCCCGGCTGGATCCCGGCGGGCGGCTGGCGGTGATCTCCTTCCACTCCCTGGAGGACCGGATCGTCAAGCTGAAGCTGGCCGGCTGGGCCAGGGGCTGCACCTGCCCCCCCGATTTCCCGGTGTGCGTGTGCGGGAAAAAGCCCCAGGTGAAGCTGATCGGCCACAAGCCCATCCTCCCTGGCGAGGAGGAGCTGAACGAGAACCCCCGTGCCCGGAGCGCCAAGCTGCGGGTGGCGGAGAAGCTGTAAAACGCGAGAGAGAGGAGCCCCTGCGATGGCGAGTCTGGCAGAGAAGCGGATGATGACCCGGTATCAGAGCTACGGCAACGTGGCCTATGCCCCTCAGTACGCCGGCGGCACGGTGCGCGTGCCCCGGGAGGAGGAGATCTACCGTCCCCGTCCCACCGTGCGCCCCCGGGAGCGGGCCATCGCCCGGCCCCAGGTGGACGTCCGCCCGGCGGGGCGGGTGGCCCCCTTCGCGGTACTGGGCTTCCTGGCGGCGGCGGTGTGCGCCGCGCTGCTGGTGTTCAGCTATGTGCAGCTGACGGTGCTCACCGATCAGGCCGCCGCGGCCCGCAGCGAGCTCTCCGCCCTGGAGACGGAGCACTCCACCCTGGCGGCGCAGTATGAGAGCACCTTTGACCAGGCAAGCCTGGAGGCCGCCGTGGGCGGCTACATGACCAAGCCGGACAGCAGCCAGTATATCTACATCGACCTGTCCGAGGCGGACGCCGTGGTGGTCTACGACCAGGAGCCCGTCTGGAGCGGCGCGGCCGGCCTGTTCCAGGGGGCGGCCGAGGTGGTGGGCAACGTGGTGGAATACTTCCGCTGAGCCCGCCATACCATGTGACAGAAACACAGACCATCTGGGCGTAAGAAAAGGAGGCAGGACACGAAGCCTTTTCTTACGCCCTTTTGCCGGGAGGTGAGGAGAGATGCGGGAACAGGACAGACGGGGGGCGGACCGGCCGGAGGGGGGCGACCGCCCCCAGCGCACCCACGACCGCCGGGCCAACAAGGTGATCCTCCAGCGCAGCATCTTCCTCATGGCGGTGTGCGGGGTGCTCATGTTCCTCCCCCTGATCTGGACGCTGTGGCAGATCTGCATCGTGCAGCACGACTACTACCAGGAGCTGGCCGTCCGGCAGCAGACCCGGGACGTGGAGGTCAGCGCCATGCGGGGGGACATCCTGGACCGCAACGGCAACGTGCTGGCCATGTCGGCCACGGTGTACAACCTGATCCTCTCCCCCCGGGACGTCATCAACAGCGTGGACGAGAAGGACTATCAGAATGAGGACGGCGTCACCGACCAGACCCTCTATCAGGCGGCCGTCGCCGCGAAAAAGGCCGCCATCGTGGACGGCCTTTGCGCCGTTCTCCCCCAGCTGGACCGGGCCGACGTGGAGGAGCGCATGGGGCGGGACTCCGCCTATCAGATCCTGGCCCGGGACCTGGAGCGGGAGGACTCCACCGCCGTGCGGGAGTACATCAGCGAGAACAAGCTCAGCGCCTGCGTCTATCTCACCCCCAGCTCCAAGCGGTATTACCCCTACTCCAGCCTGGCCGCCCAGGTGGTGGGCTTCGTCAACGACAACGGCGGGGCCTATGGGGTGGAGGCCCTGTATGACGAGGAGCTGTCGGGCACGGTGGGCCGGGTGGTCACCGCCAAGGCCAACAACGGCACCGAGATGCCCAACGGCTGGTCCAACTACGTGGACGCCTCCGACGGCAGCGACGTCACCCTCACCATCGACGTGAACATCCAGCAGTTCGCCGAGCAGGCGGTGCAGCAGGGCATCGAGGCCTACAACGCCCAGGGGGGCGGCATCTGCATCGTCATGGACCCGGACACCGGGGCCATCCTGGCCCACGTCAGCGTCCCCACCTATGACCTGAACCAGCCCGGCGCCGTCATCGACAAGAGCCTGTCCGCCTCGCTGGAGGCCCTGCGGGGCGACCCGGCGGGCACCGACGAGGCCTATGACCAGGCGGTGAGCGACGCCCGCTTCCAGCAGTGGCGCAGCAAGGTGGTCAACGACACCTATGAGCCGGGCTCCACCTTCAAGGCGGTGGTGCTGGCCGCCGCTCTGGAGGAGGGGGTGGTGTCGGAGAGCGACACCTTCTACTGCCCCGGCTATACCGTTGTCAACGGGGAGCACATCGCCTGCTCCAAGGCCAGCGGCCACGGCAGCCAGACCCTGCGGGAGGCGGTGCAGAACTCCTGCAACCCCGCCTTCATCGAGATCGGCCAGCGGCTGGGAGCCGAGAAGTTCTACGAGTACTTCGAGACCTTCGGCATGACCGAGGTCACCGGGGTGGACCTGATCGGGGAGACCAAGGGCCTGGCCTGGACGGAGGACTACTTTACCTCCGCCGAGGGCTACCTGTCCCTGGCCACCGCCTCCTTCGGCCAGCGCTTTACGACGACCCCCATCCGGATGATCACCGCCTTTGCCGCCACCATCAACGGCGGATACCTCTATCAGCCCTATGTGGTGGACCGGATCAGCGACTCGGAGGGCAACCTCATCCGGCAGACCGAGCCCACCGTGGTGCGCCAGACGGTGAGTGAGGCCACCAGCGCCCACACCAGCGAGATCCTGGAGTCGGTGGTCAGCGAGGGCACCGGCGGCAACGCCTATGTGGAGGGATACCGGGTGGGCGGCAAGACCGGCACCTCCCAGACCCTGGTGGGGGAGCACGACTACATCGTTTCCTTCATGGGCTACGCCCCGGCGGACGACCCGGAGGTCATCGTGCTGCTGGCCCTGTACTATCCAGAGTGGGACTACGGCATGTACTCCACCAGCGGCACCTACATCAGCGGCGGCCAGATGGCAGCCCCCCTGGTGGGCCAGGTCATCGAGGAGACCCTGGAGTACATGGGGGTGGAGCGGGAGTACACCGCCGAGGAGGCCAACGCCGCCGACGTGGAGGTGCCCCAGCTGGTGGGCCTGTCCGCCGCCGACGCCAAGACCCGGCTGGAGCGGGCCGGCCTGGGCTGCCGCACCGTGGGCGACGGGGACACCGTCACCGGCCAGATCCCCGCCCGGGGCACGTCCATCCCCGGGGAGAGCCAGGTGGTGCTCTACCTGGGTGAGGAGATGCCCACCGAGCCGGTCACCGTCCCCGACGTGACGGGCAAGACCCTGGAGGGGGCCCGGGCGGCCCTGGCCGAGGCGGGCCTGTACATGCGGGCCAGCGGCGTGTCCACCTACTACACCTCGTCCACCCTGGCCATCGACCAGTCGGTCCAGGGCGGGGAGACGGCGGCCCCCGGCACCGTCATCGAGGTGCGCTTCGCCAACAACAACGTCTACGACTGAGCGCCTTACAGAGAATGAAACCCCATCCCCGGAGGGGAGCGGCATGACAGAAGGAGGACGCCCCGCCATGGCCGTGGCGGGGGGAGAGCGGCAGGCGGCCCTGCTGCGGGACCTGCTGGCCCGGACGGGCCGGGGGGAGTGGCAGGTGCTGCCCCTGTCCCGGGCGGCCGGCCCCCTGACGGTGGCCAGCCTGGGGGAGCTGGACTGGCCCGGCCTGGGCCGGGCGGTGCGGGAGGACCGCATCGCCCTGGCGGTGCTGGACCTGGACGCCCCCCTGAGCCGCTACTGGCTGGAGGCGGGGCTCACCCCCTGCCTGACCTACTCGGAGAACAAGGACCGGGCCGACCTGACCGCCAAGAACCTGGTCCCCCTGCCCGGGGGCGGGGTGCGGTTCGAGGCCCTGTGGCGGGACGCCCTGTGCCGGGTGACCCTGGCCCCGGGGAGCTGCTCCCTGTACCAGGCGCTGGAGGTCATGGCCTGCGCCCGGGCGGCGGGGGTGGAGCCGGCCCAGTCGGCGGCCTACCTCAGCGCCCTGCCCGCCGGACGGCCTGTTACCATTTGTGGTTGAAAAGAGGGGCGCCCTGTGATACACTGGCGTGCCCGCGCAAAAGAAATGAGATCCCCCGGGGGAGGAGAAGGAAATGAAGATCGTACTCGGCTTTATCGTGGCCTTCGCGGTGACCTTCGCGGCGGGGCGCTTCCTGGTGCCCGCCCTGCGGCGGCTGAAGGCCGGCCAGTCCATCAAGGAGATCGGCCCGTCCTGGCACATGTCCAAGCAGGGCACCCCCACCATGGGCGGCCTGATGTTCATCCTGGGCATCGGCGTGGCCACGGTGGCCCTCGGGTGGCAGCACATGCTGGCGGGGGACTTCGTCCACCTGTTCGTCTATCTCTTCGCCCTGGTCTTCGGGGCCATCGGCTTCATCGACGACTTTGAGAAGGTGAAGCACCATCAGAACACCGGCCTCACCGCCCCCCAGAAGTTCCTGCTCCAGCTGGCGGCCGCCCTGCTGTTCACCGTGCTGCTGCGGTACGAGGGGTACCTGAGCCCCAACCTGTACATCCCCTTCCTCAACGTGGAGCTCATCCTGCCCTGGTGGCTGTACATGGTGTTCGCCGCCTTCGTCATCGTGGGCACGGTGAACGCCGTGAACATCACCGACGGGGTGGACGGCCTGGCCACCGGGGTGACCATGCCGGTGGCCCTGTTCTTCACCGCCGTGGCCTGCTACTGGGGGTACACCACCCTCGGCATCTTCGCCGCCGCCGTGTTTGGCGGGCTGTGCGCCTTCCTGTTCTACAACTTCCATCCGGCCAAGGTGTTCATGGGGGACACCGGCTCCCTGTTCCTGGGCGGCGTGGTGTGCGGCCTGGCCTTCGCCCTGGACATCCCCCTGGCCCTCATCCCGGTGGGCATCGTCTACATCGCCGAGACCCTGTCCGACATCATCCAGGTCACCTATTTCAAGCTCACCCACGGCAAGCGCATCTTCCGCATGGCCCCCCTCCACCACCACTTCGAGCTGGGGGGCTGGAGCGAGGAAAAGCTCTTCTGCGTCTTCGCCGGGGTGACGGTGCTCACCTGCGTGCTCACCTTCTTCGGCGTCATGGACCGGATGCCCGTCTGACCGGCGCCCCCATCTGAACCCGGAAAGGAGGTCCCCCCGTGCCCAAGTCCAAACGCGATCTGACCATGGAGCAGCAGCTCGGCCGGGGGCCGGTGGACCTGCCCTTTCTGATGCTGGTGCTGCTGCTGGTGGGGATCGGGGCGGTGATGGTGTTCTCCGCCTCCTTCGCCACCGCCTATTACGTGGAGGATGACCCCTTTTACTATGTCAAGCGCCACGCCGTCTTCGTGGCGGCCGGCCTGGTGATCATGTACCTGATCTCCAAGTTCAACTACCAGCTCTGGCGGGGGCTGTCCATGCCCCTGCTGGGGGCGGCCTTCGTGCTGCTGGTGCTGGTGCTCACCCCGCTGGGCTACGGCAGCGAGGAGGTGGGCGCCCAGCGGTGGATGAAGGTGTTTCTGGTGGCCGGCCCGGGCTTTCAGCCCTCGGAGATCGCCAAGCTGGCGGTCATCCTCTTCTTCTCCGCCCGGCTGGCCAAGCGGGACGGGCAGAAAAAGCGGAAGTGGAACCGCCGCACCGCCCTGGGCCGGCTGCTCCAGGTGCTGGATGACATCGGCTTTCTGGAGCTGGTGCCCTACGCCGCCATCCTGCTGGCCATGGCGGGCCTGATGCTGAAGGAGCCCCACCTGTCGGGCACGGTGCTCATCATGGCGGGGGGCGCCGCGGTGCTCTTCGCCGCCGGGGTGCGGCTGTACTGGTTCATCATCGGGGGCGGCTTCGCGGCGGCGGGGCTGTGGTTCATCATCACCTTCACCGACTACATGTCCGCCCGCATCGAGCTGTGGCTGGACCCCTGGTCGGACGCCCAGAACAAGGGCTACCAGACCATCCAGTCCATCTACGCCATCGCCTCCGGCGGCCTCACCGGCCTGGGCCTGGGCCAGAGCCGGCAGAAATACCTCTATCTCCCCGAGCCGGAGAACGACTTTATCTTCTCCATCGCGGTGGAGGAGCTGGGCTTCATCGGGGCCATCCTGATCATCGCCCTGTTCGCCCTGCTGATCATCCGGGGGTACTGGCTGGCCATCCACGCCCGGGACCGGTTCGGCTCCCTGGTCATCGTGGGCATCAACACCCTGCTGGCGGTGCAGGTCTTCCTGAACATCGGCGTGGTGACCAACTTCCTGCCCAACACGGGCATCTCCCTGCCCTTCTTCAGCTACGGCGGCACCGCCCTGTGGATCCACATGGCCGAGATGGGCATCATCCTGGCGGTGTCCCGGCAGATCCCGGCGCCCAAGCAGGAATAATGAGGAATTAGGAGTTAGGAATTAGGAATTGCCGAAGCTCCGAACATTCCTAATTCCTAATTTCTAATTTGATGAACGGGGTGTATCATCCATGAAGATCCTCTTCACCTGCGGCGGGACCGCGGGACATGTGAATCCGGCGGTGGCGGTGGCCCGGCTGTTCCAGGAGCGCCACCCCGGCTGCGAGGTCCTCTTCGTGGGGGCGGACGGCGGCATGGAGCAGGACCTGGTCCCCCGGGAGGGCTTCCCCATCCGCACGGTGACCATCACCAACTTCCGCCGCAGGCTCACCCCCGAGGGCATCCGGCACAACCTGGTCACCCTGCGCAACCTGGCGGTGTCCCGGGGGCAGGCCAGACGCATCCTGGATGAGTTCCCCGCCGACCTGGTGGTGGGGACGGGGGGATACGCCTCTTATCCCGTGGTCCGGGAGGCGGCCCGCCGGGGCATCCCCACCGCGGTCCACGAGTCCAACGCCGTCCCCGGCCTGACCACCCAGCGGCTGGCCCGGGTGGTGGACCGGGTGATGGTGGGCTTTGAGGAGAGCCGGGCCCACTATCCCCACCCCGAGCGGGTGGTGGTCACCGGCACCCCGGTGCGGGGGGACTTCTTCCGCTATACCAGGGCGGAGGCCCGGGAGAAGCTGGGCCTCACCGACGACCGGCCCCTGCTGCTGTCCACCTGGGGCTCCCTCGGGGCCTCGGTGATGAACGGCTACACCGTGGAGATGCTGGAGCGGGAGCAGCGGGAGGGCTGGCCCTTCCGCCACATCGCCGGCGGGGGGCGCAGCTATCCGGCCATGCGGGCCGCCCTAACGGAGCGGGGGGTGGACCTGACGGGCTCGGG
Organism: uncultured Oscillospiraceae bacterium; assembly: GCA_944386845.1. Classification (GTDB taxonomy): domain Bacteria; phylum Bacillota; class Clostridia; order Oscillospirales; family Oscillospiraceae; genus CALXCT01. The sequence goes on from CALXCP010000008.1 coordinate 32,704, forward strand.
CTGTGAGCTGCGGGAGTACATCTACGACATGCCCCTGGTCATGGCGGCCGCCGACCTGGTGCTGTGCCGGGCGGGGGCGTCCACCCTGGCGGAGCTGAGCGCCATCGCCAAGCCCGCCATCCTGGTGCCCTCTCCCAACGTCACCGCCAACCACCAGGAGAAGAACGCCCGGGTGCTGGCCGGCGCCGGCGGCGCCGAGCTGCTGCTGGAGAGCGAGTGCACCGGCCCCGTCCTCTATGAGCGGGCGGCCGCCCTGCTCCGGGACGCCGGCCGCCGGGACGAGATGACCCGCCGGCTGCGGGGCCTGGGGGTGCCCGACGCGGGGGAGCGGATCTACACCACCCTGCGCGCCCTGATGAAGAACTGAGGGAACGGCCCCGCCGCCCCCCACATAGGATGGCCTGAGACCACCAATGTGGGAGGGTGTTTCATGGAACAGTTGCTGATCGCGGGGGGAAGGCCCCTGTCCGGGAGCGTGGAGGTCCACGGGGCCAAGAACAGCGTGCTGCCCATCCTGGCGGCCACCCTGCTCTCAGGCGGGGAGTGCATGATCGAGAACTGCCCCCGCCTGTCCGACGTGGCCGCCTCCATCCGCATCCTGGAGCACCTGGGCTGCCAGGTGATCCAGCGGGGGAGCACCGTGTGGGTGGACGCAGGCCGCCCCCTCCGGGGGGACGTCCCCGACGGGCTCATGCGGGAGATGCGCTCCTCGGTCATCTTCCTCGGGGCCATCCTGGCCCGGCTGGGAGAGGCCGTCATCAGCTACCCCGGCGGCTGCGAGCTGGGCCCCCGGCCCATCGACCTGCATCTGGAGGCCCTGCGCCGGCTGGGGGCGGAGGTGGAGGAGGACCACGGCGCCCTGCGCTGCCGGGCGGGGAGACTCACCGGCTGTGAGATCCCCCTGTCCATCCCCAGCGTGGGGGCCACCGAGAACGCCATCCTGGCCGCCTGCGGCGCGGAGGGGACCACCGTCATCCTCAACGCCGCCCGGGAGCCCGAGATCGTGGACCTGCAGCGCTTCCTCACCGCCCTCGGGGCCCGGGTGCGGGGGGCGGGCAGCTCCACGGTGACGGTGGAGGGCGGCCGGCCCCTCCACGGCGGACGCTTCCGGGTCATGGGGGATCGGATCGTGGCCTCCACCTACCTGGCGGCGGTGGCCGCCGCCGGGGGCGAGGCCGAGATCCGAGGGGCCGACTGGCGCCACCTGGCCACCATGACCGCCGCCCTGGGGGAGGCGGGCTGCCGGGTGAGCAGCGGGCCCGACCGGGCGGTCATCCGGGCGCAGGGGCGGCTGCGGGGCCTGCGCCCCATCCGCACCGCCCCCTACCCCGGCTTCCCCACCGACGCCCAGGCCATCCTCATGGCCGCCCTGTGCACCGCCGAGGGGGCCACCGTGTTCGTGGAGAACATCTTTGAGAGCCGGTACCGCCACGTGGATGAGCTGGCCCGCATGGGGGCGGACATCCGGGTGGAGGGCCGGGTGGCGGTGGTGTACGGGGTGCCCCGGCTCCACGGGGCCCGGCTGCGGTGCACCGACCTGCGGGGGGGCGCCGCCTTGGCGGTGGCCGCCCTCGGGGCCGAGGGGGAGAGCGCCATCACCGGCCTGGAGCACATCCGCCGGGGGTACGAGGACCTGCCCGGCGCCCTGGCCGCCCTCGGGGCGGAGGCCCGCCTCACCGGCGGCGATACATAAGGAACGAACAGGAGAACACCATGGCACACAGGAGCAGCAGACGAAGAGCACGCCGCAGGGGCCGCTTCAGCGGTCTCTATAAGCTGCTGTCCGCGCTGCTCATCCTGGCGGCCCTGGTGGCCGGCTGCCTGGTGTTTTTCCGGGCGGAGGGGGTGGCCGTCTCGGGCAACGAGCGCTACACCGAGGAGGAGATCGTCCGGGTCTCCGGCGTGACCCAGGGGGAAAACCTCTTCGCCCTGCTGCTGCGCCGGGGGGAGATCGCCGACACCCTGCGGGAGCAGCTGCCCTATGTGGAGGCGGTGTCCATCCGCTCCGCCCTGCCCGACACCCTGGTCATCGAGGTGCGGGAGTGCCGGGCGGCGGCCTATATCCGGTATGAGGGGGCCGACTGGCTGCTGAACGCCGGGGGCAAGCTGCTGGAGCGGGTCACCGACGGGGAGACGGGAGACACGGTGGAGCTCACCGGCGTCACCGCTCTGCAGCCCTCTCCGGGCACCCAGCTGGCGGTGAGCCAGGAGGAGTCCCGGAAGCTGGAGGACGCCCTGGCCCTGCTGGGGGCGCTGGAGGAGCGGGGGCTGCTGGCCGGGGCGGACTCCATCGACCTGTCCTCGGACAGCCGGATGGAGATGCGCTATGAGGACCGGCTCACCGTCCGCCTGGCCTATGCCTCGGACTATGACTACGACGCCAAGGCCCTGGCCGCCGCCATCGACTACCTCGGGCCGGAGGAGCGCTCGGTGGTGGACCTGACCTTCGAGGACGGGCCCCACCTCTACCCGGAGCGGCCGGCGGGCTGACCGCCGGCCCGGGCCGGTGAAAAAAAGCCGCCCCGGCTCTTGACCTGAGGGGAAAAGAGCGATACAATATAACAAAATATAGACACACTGGGGGCGTCCCGACACAAGGGTTTGTTTTTCGCCCCCTTATGACAGTTTTACAACACAGGAGGAACCGCGTATGGCATTCGGACTGGACATGGGTCCTGACAACGTCGTCACCATCAAGGTGGTGGGCGTCGGCGGCGGCGGCAACAATGTGGTCAACCGCATGGTGCGCTCGGGCACCAAGGGTGTGGATTTTATCGGCATCAATACGGACAAGCAGGCGCTGTCCGTCTCCAGCGCCACCCAGAAGATCCAGATCGGGGAGAAGCTCACCAACGGACAGGGGGCTGGCTCCGACCCCGAGGTGGGCCGCAAGTCCGCCGAGGAGAACCGCAGTCAGATCGCCAAGGCCATGGAGGACGCCGACATGGTCTTCATCACCGCCGGCATGGGGGGCGGCACCGGCACCGGCGCGGCCCCCATCGTGGCCGACATCGCCAAGGAGATGGGCGTGCTCACCGTGGGCGTGGTCACCAAGCCCTTTGCCTTTGAGGGCCGCCGCCGGATGCAGCAGGCCGAGGCCGGCATCGCCGAGCTGCGCACCAAGGTGGACTCCCTGGTCATCATCCCCAACGAACGCCTCAAGTACGCCACCGACCAGAAGGTCACCCTGGCCAACGCCTTCGAGATCGCCGACGACGTGCTGCGCCAGGCGGTGCAGTCCATCTCCGACCTGATCAAGAACACCGGTTTCATCAACCTGGACTTCGCCGACGTGTCCGCCGTCATGAAGAACGCGGGCATGGCCCACATGGGCGTGGGCCGGGCCGCCGGCAAGGGCAAGGCGGAGGAGGCCGCCAAGCTGGCCATCTCCAGCCCCCTGCTGGAGACCTCCATCAACGGCGCCAAGGGCGTACTGGTCAACGTCACCGGCTCGGTGGACATCGGCCTGGAGGAGGTGGAGACCGCCTCCAACCTGGTGCGGGACGCCGCCCACCCCGACGCCCTGATCATCTTCGGCGCCACCTTCGACGAGACCATGGAGGACGAGATCCGGGTCACCGTCATCGCCACCGGCTTTGAGGAGGGGCAGGGCGCCCTTCCCGACCAGCCCTTCACCCGGGCGGGCGAGAAGGTGGAGAGCCAGAAGCAGGAGCAGGCCCAGGCGCAGGCGGAGGAGGCCCCCGCCGCCGAGGAGAAGAAGCCGGAGGACAAGCCCCCGGAGACCGGCCTGGGGGAGAGCGACTTCGACGCCATCTTCCAGATCTTCAACCGCAAGAAGTGATTGGAGCGCACCGCTGCCGCCCGGCGAAAGCCGGGCGGCAGCTTTTCATGCCCCTTCATTGACAGAGACGGCGGAAATGGGGTAAAATAACTGATCATCACACCAAGAGGAGGCCCGCCCATGAAACGGCCCTTTGTCACGAAAGAACAGGCGGAGGCCATCGCCGCCCGCTATCCCACCCCCTTCCATATCTACGACGAGGGGGGCATCCGGGCCAACGCCCGGCGGCTGTACCGGGCCTTCGCCTGGGATCCCGGCTTCCGGGAGTACTTCGCCGTCAAGGCCACCCCCACCCCCGGCATCCTGAAGCTCCTGAAGGAGGAGGGCTGCGGGGTGGACTGCTCCTCCCTCACCGAGCTGATGATGGCCCAGCGCTGCGGCTTCCGGGGGGAGGAGATCATGTTCTCCTCCAACGACACCCCGGCGGAGGAGTTCGCCCTGGCCGCCCGGCTGGGGGCGATCATCAACCTGGACGACATCAGCCACATCGACACCCTGCTGGCGGCGGCGGGGTCGGTGCCCAGAAAGATCTGCTGCCGCTTCAACCCCGGCGGCGTCTTTCAGCTGGGGGAGAGCGAGGAGGGCTTCCAGGTCATGGACAGCCCCGGGGACGCCAAGTACGGCATGACCCGGGAGCAGATCGCCCAGGCGTTCCGGCGGCTGAAGGAGCTGGGGGCGGAGGAGTTCGGCATCCACGCCTTCCTGGCGTCCAACACCCTGTCCAACGACTACTATCCCGCCCTGGCCCGGATCCTGTTCCGGCTGGCGGTGGAGCTGAGGGAGGAGACGGGCTGCCGGGTCACCTTCATCGACCTGTCCGGCGGGGTGGGGGTGCCCTACCGGCCCGAGCAGCCCGAAAACGACATCGCCGCCATCGGCGAGGGAGTCCGCCGGGCCTATGAGGAGGTGCTGGTCCCTGCCGGTATGGGGGACGTGGCCCTGTGCACCGAGCTGGGCCGCTTCATGCTGGCCCCCTACGGGCACCTGATCACCCGGGTCATCCACGAGAAGCACATCTACAAGGACTATATCGGGGTGGACGCCTGCGCCGCCGATTTGATGCGCCCCGCCATGTACGGGGCCTACCACCACATCACCGTCCTGGGTAAGGAGGACGTCCCCTGCACGCATAAGTACGACGTCACCGGCGCCCTGTGCGAGAACAACGACAAGTTCGCCGTGGACCGGATGCTCCCCGAGATCCGGGTGGGCGACCTGCTGGCCATCCACGACACCGGGGCCCACGGCCACGCCATGGGCTACCAGTACAACGGGCGGCTGCGCTCGGCAGAGCTGCTGCTCCGGCAGGACGGCTCGGTGACCCTGCTGCGCAGGGCCGAAACGCCGGAGGACTACTTCGCCACGGTGGTCTGGGATGCGGACGTTTAAACTTTGACCGGAGATCCGAGATCCCGCATGAACGGCCTCCTTTTGGGGAAGGATAGGCATGTATCCCCAAAAAAGAGGAGGGAGTAGATCCATGCTGATCGACAAGATCGCGCTGGCGCTGGCCATCGTGGGCGGGCTGAACTGGGGAGCCGTGGGGCTGTTCCAGTTCGACCTGGTGGCCTTCCTGCTGGGAGGGCCGGACAGTGTGCTGAGCCGCGCCGTGTACACGGTGGTGGGCCTGGCGGCCATCTGGTGTATCTCGCTGCTGTTCCGGGACGCCGCCGACACGGCGGAGCACCGCACCTGACCGACAGCCCCCGCGGCACGCCGCGGGGGCTGTTTTCCCACCGGCAGAAAAACAGGAAAAACGGAAATCACAGTTGCAAAACGAGAGGATCTCTGGTAAACTAAGTAAAGTTAAGCCCACAATGAGGAGAATCGAGCTGCATGGAGAAAAATCTGAAGCTGGAGAAGGCCCGGCAGGAGGACTCCGCGCTGAACCGCGCCCTGCTCTGGGTGGCGGGCGCCATCATCCTGGAAGTCCTGCTGGTGCTGATCGACCGTTATTACATCAATTTTTATACTGACGAGCAGTCGGTGGCCCTGGCCCTGGGGCTCGGGACGGCGGTGCGGGTGTGCTGTGTGCTCTTCCTGGCGGTGTTCGTGGCCGGAGCTGTGTGGACAGGCCTGCGGTGGAAGAAAAAGGCCGCTCTGATGCTCCCCTGGGGGATCACCCTGGCCGGCTTCGCTCTGTTCGTATTCTTTGCCCTGATCTGGCGTTTCAACAGCGACGGAGTGGCCCTGCTGTATGTGATCATCCCCGCTGTGGCGGTGCTGGCCCTGGTGTACTACCTGTACCAGCGGGAGTGCTTCCTGGCGGTGGCCCTCACCGCCCTGGGCCTGCTGGGTATGTGGCTGGTGCGCAAGGGGAGCTACGGCCCCTATGCCACCCTCATCGACGTGTACCTGGCGGGGATGGCGGTGGTGTCTGTGCTGGCGCTGATCGCCCTGGCGCTGCTCCAGAAGCGGGGGGGCGTCCTGCCCCGGAAGGAGGGCGGCATCCGGGTGCTCCACAAGAAGACCAACTATCCGCTGCTGTACGTCACCTGCGTGCTGATGCTGGCGGCCTTCGTGGCGGCGCTGGTGCTGGTCCCCACCCTGACCTATTATCTGATCTTCGCCCTCATCGCCTGGGCCTTCATCCTGGTGGTGTACTACACGGTGCAGATGCTGTAAACAGAACGACCTGCAAAGACGCGGCGCCCGGCCAAGCTGGCCGGGCGCTGCTTTGTCCTGTCCGTTTACTGCCAGCGCTCCCCGTCCTCGGTGAGGACGGCCCGGTGCTGCCACGCGGCCTCCATGATCTGGGGGAAGGCCCAGTGGCCGTCGCTGAGGTCCCGGAACAGCGCCTCCGTCTCCCCGTGGCTCTGGAGATAGCCGGTGTCGGGGGCGCGGTGGAGCATCCCGTTGACCACCACCACGGCCTCCGCCCGGGTGATGGGGGCGTCGGGGCGGAAGGTGCCGTCGGCGTAGCCGGTGACCCAGCCCTCCCGGACGGCGTAGTTGATGTAGGGATAGGCCCAGTGGCCGGCGGACACGTCGGCAAAGGCGTTCACCGTGTCCACCGGGGCATAGGCGGCAAACTGGGCGCACATGGTGACGAACTCCGCCCGGGTGATGGTGTCCTCCGGGGCGAACAGGCCGTTCCCCCGGCCGGCAGTGATGCCGTGCCGGTACAGGTAGTTGACAATGTCGTAGTACCAGTCGCCGGGGACCACGTCGTCAAAGGGGGCGGGCAGGCCGCCGGGCACCGGGTCGTCCCCGGCCAGCAGCCGGGCGAAGATGGAGGCCGCCTCTGCCCGGGTGATGTTTCCGTCGGGGCGGAAGGTGCCGTCCTCATAGCCCGCCACGTAGGGGCTGTGGGTGACGGCCTGGGAGCCGGCGCTCCCGCCCCCGCCGCCGCCGGAGGCGTAGACCACGGCGGACGCCGGGGTGACGTCGGGCAGCTCATAGTGGCCGGCGTCATAGCCGCCGGCGGCGGTGAAGGGTTCGGCCGTCAGGTCGATGGAGAACCGATAGGACGCGTCGCTGTTGGGGGCCTGGAACACGGCGGTATAGGTATTGGGGTCGGAGCCCTGGGTCAGGGACAGAGGCTCCAGGGCGGCCGCGCTGCCGCCGGAGACGGTGCGTGTGACGGTGAGCAGCTCCTCGCCGTCCAGGTCCACCCCCGCCGGCAGACCGGCGGCGGTCACCGTCAGGGTGATGGAGGTGCTCCCAGTGTGGGAGGCGGGGGAGGCGGCCACCGTCAGGGAGGGCCGGGCCCTGGAGACGGTCACCGTGACCGAGGACACCATGCCGGTGGAGTAGCTCCCCGTACCCGAGCCCTGGGCGGTGACGGTGTAGGTCCCGGGCTCGGCGATGGCGGCCCGGGCGTCATCCGCGGTGGCATAGCCGACCGCCGTTCCGTCGGGCCCGGTCACCGTGAGGGTGTAGTCGTTCCCCAGGACCAGCTCGGCGTCGTTGTCGGTGAGCACCCGGATGGCGCCGGCGTCGGTGCCGCTGCCCCAGGTCCAGGCGGTGTTCTCCACCGTCAGCTGGAAGCGGACGCCGCTGAGGGTCACGGTAAACTCGGCCGTCAGGGTGTCGCCGGTGTAGTTGCCCCGGCCGTGGACGGTGACGGAGGCGGTGCCCGCCGCGCCGTTGTCCGCGTAGGTGAGGGTGTAGTCGCCGCTGGCCAGAGCCGTGCCGTTTTTGTCCCGGACGGTGACGCCGGGCCGGGCCTCGCCCCCGGCGGTGATGAGCTGCTCGGAGATGGGGTCCACGGTGAAGCCGTTGGCCGCGCTGAGCTCCAGCGGCGCGATGGAGAAGGGCACCGCCGCCGTGCCGGTGAAGTTGTTGCTGCCTGTCTCGGCGGACACCACGGCGTAGCCCTGTCCGGCGTTTTTGTTGTTCTTCCAGGTAATGTCATAGTCGTCCGCCGTGATGTCCAGGTCTCCCAGGGTACCCCAGGCGACGGAGGTGACGCCGGGCGTCTGCGGCTCGCCGTCATAGACCAGCCCGTCGGCATCCAGGGCGATGTCCGCCCCGTCCAGGCTCCGCTTCTGGACCAGGAACACGAAGGTGCCGGAGCCCTCTGTGCCGCCGCCCGCCTTGAGCGTGGCGGTGACCACATACAGCCCCGCCGGGGCGGGGGCGGCGCCGTTGAACACGGCGTCGGGGTCATAGGTGCCCTTGTCCTGCACTGCGCCGCCCAGGGCGTCCTGATAGGTGTAGGTGAGGTCGTACAGCGCCGGGTCCAGGGGCAGGCCGGAACCGCTGGGGTCGGCCACCGAGATGGTCCCGTTGATGTCATCGCCGTAGACGGCCACCACCGGGGAGGCCGAGCCGTCGGCGGTCAGGGTCAGGCCGCCGGGGTCGGAGGCGGGCAGCAGGGTGTAGGTCAGGGTGACCGTGCCGGTGTAGCTGCCCGTGCCCGTCACCGCGACGGTGTGGCTGCGTACCTGGGTGAAGGTGAGGGTGTTGTCACTGCTTTCGGTACCGTCGCAGGAGAGGATATAGTCCTCCCCCAGGGTCAGGGCCTCGCCGCCGTAGGTCACGGTGACGGTGGCGGTGTTGGTTTCCGGGTCGCCGTAGGTGCCGTAGTAGCGGTCCAGGCTGGCGGTGAGGTAGCTGGCGTCCAGGGCGGTGACAGAGAAGCCCACGGTCCTGGTCCCGGTGTAGTTGCCGCCGCCCGTCAGGGTGAGGGTGTAGTCCCCCGCCGTCAGGGGAAGGTCGCTGCTGTCCAGGGAAGCCCCGCCGCCCACGGCGGCATAGGACGCGGTGTAGTCGGCGCCCGGCGTCAGGGCCATCCCCTTGTAGGTCAGCCGCACCGCCGCCGCCGGGTCGATGCCTGCCCCGGTGTAGGGGAGCTGGGCGCCTTCCGCCAGTCCGGTGAGGGCCACGTCTGCAGCCCCGAGGTCCTTGGCGGTGACCGTCACCGTCTGGATGCCGGTGGTGGAGGTATATCCCTCGGCCTGGAGCTGGAACCGGATGTCCAGCGAGCCCACATCGGTGATGGTGGGGGAGACAGCGGAGCTGTACCCGCCGCCGGTGCTGGTCTGATACCAGACGGTGGCGTTGTAGCTGCCGTCCACCGTGATTTGGCTGCCGTGGGGCTGACCGTCGTAGGGTACGGAGTAGGGAGCAGCCTGATACTCGATTTGACTGCCCTCGGCCACCACATTCAGGGTGTAGGTGGCCAGCTTGCTGTTGTAGTTGTCATCCCCCCCGTAATAGGCCTGGATGGTCGCGGTGCCCACCCTGTGGAGCTGCACCTGGGCGTGGGACTTGCTGACCACCGTGGCCACCGTGGTGTCCAGACTGGTGTACTCGACTTTATCCGTCAGCTCGTCGGGAAGGTCCCGCAGCGGGTCGCCCTCTGTCTCGTCGGTCCCATCGTAGGAGGTCACGGTGGGATATTCCTTTGTCAGCGTGTCATGGGCGAACCCGGTGAAGGGGTCGGCCTTGGCGATGGTGACGTCCACAGTCTGGCCGGTGATGTCGTCATAGCCGCTGTCGTCGAAGTCGGCGCTCCAGGTCACCCGGTAGTCCCCGGCGTCGGTGGCGGCGGGGAGACCGTTGACATCCTGCTGGGGCTGCATCTCGGTGTAGCTGCCGTTGGCGTTTCGTCTGCTCACCGACCAGGTGAGAGAGACGCCCACCCCCTCGGGGATGTATACCGTCACCAGCGCCTGGGGCTGGCCGGTGTAGGTGGCGTCCCGCCCCGTCACCGTCAGCCCGGAGGCCCCGCCCCCGGCGGGGTAGGTGGTGACCTGATAGGTCTTTTCCAGCGTGTTGAAATCGTCTCCCGTCACGGTCACGGTGATGGTGGCGGTCCGGCTGCCCTGGAGGGCGGTGACCCGGCCGTCCTTGTCCACGGAGACCGCATCCTCGTTGTCGGGGCGGTAAGTGAAGGTCAGCGCGCCGCGCTCCGTCTCGGTCAGCTCCTTGCCGTCGGCGCTGGCGTTGACCAGGGTCATGCCGTTGGCGCGGCTGTCCCCATAGGGGACGAAGAGGGGGTCGCTGGCAAAGGTCAGGCCCAGAGTGGCCCTGCTGACGGTGTAGGTGCCCCAGCTGTTTCCATCGGGGGCCTCGGGGGCCTCGCCCGTCCACGGGGTCTGCCCTTCGAAGGTGACGGCGTAGTTGCCCAGGTCCGCCCCCGACGCCTGGCCGGTGATGGCGTAGGAGCCCGCGCCGGAGCCTGTTTGCGCGTCGGTGGACAGGGTGATGGTCAGGTCGTCGTCGGAGACGATGTCATAGGTGCCGCTGCCCGACTTGACATCGTGGCCCAGCTGGCTGATCTCCTGCCCGTACAGCGACCCGGCGTCCCGGATCACGATGGTCACCGGCCGCCGGGTCACCGTGTAGGTGCCCGGCTTAAAGGTCACATTGTAGTTGCCGATTTCCCCGTTCTGCGTGGCGGTGATGGCGTATTTCCCATCGCCGTCCGGCCCGCCGTTTACGGTGAGTTTAGGGTCCTTGCCCTGGTCCACGGTGAGCAGGTCGCCGAACAGGTCCATGGGGTCCTGCCCCTGGACCATCCCGCTGTTGGGACCTTCATCAGTTTCATCAGTGATATCCTCCAGACTGACCCCGGACAGGTCGGGCGTCACTCCATACACGCCGGTGTCCTTACCGATCTGGAGGGTCACCGGGCGGTGGGTGATGGCGAGGGCGGGGGCGGACACCGTGAAGGTGTAGTTGCCCGCCGTGCCGCCGGTCAGCTGGATTTGGCTCTCTGCCACCGTGACGGTCAGGTCATCCCCCACATCGGCGCGGCTGGCCGTGCCGGCGGCGTCGGGGACCAGACTGGCGGTGAGGGTCTCGCCGTCCACCACGCCGCTGTCGGGATCGCCGGTCACGCCGGTGATCTCGACCGTGCCGGTGAGGGCCACATCGTCCGTGCCGTCGTAGACCTTTTTCTGATCGTCCAGCACGATCACCACGGGCCGCGCGGTGATTTTGCCGTCGGCGGTTTCGGTGACGGTGTTTTCGTTCCGGGCGAGGGTCTCGCCATCCTCATTTTGGAAGGCGTAGTTGCCCAGGTCCACGCCGTTTGCGGTGAGGGCGTAGGTGACGGTGATGGTCCTGTCGCCTACCCCGGTCCCGTCGTACGCGGCGGAGACGGACACGCCAATGGTCTCGCCGTTGACACCGGTCAGGGGGGCCGTGTCCATGGTGACCGCTGCGGTGTTCTTCCCGTCATAGACCTTTTCGGCGGTGAGATCAGCGGACAGGGTGAGGGGGACGGCGGTCACCGCGGCGGTGAAGCTTCCCGTGTCCGTCTGATAGCCGTCGGCGGTGATCTGATAGTACCAGGTCCCGCTGTCCGCCACGCCGGTCACGGTGGGCATGGCCTCGATATCATAGGGGCCGCCCTCTGTTTTAGAGAACGCGATGCTATAGTCCGAACCGGGGGTGAGGGCCGCGCCCCCGTAGGATACCGTGATGGCGGCGGCGGGATGCTCGTCGCCGTCATATTCGTCAGTGTACCCGGTCACCGACACCGTCAGCTTCCCTTCCACCACGAAGATTTGGATGGGCTCGGACTTGGCGGCATCGTAGTTGGCGTCGCCGGGATAGGACACCACCAGCCAGCAGCCGCCCTCGTTGACCTGGCCGGGGGCGGTGGTGGAGCCGCCGTCGCCCGCCTGGGCGGCTTCCTGGGTGTCGTAGAAGGTGTAGACCAATTTGGTTTGGTCCGGCTGGGGCAGGCTCTTGTCCGACACCCCGGACACCGTGGCCTTGTCATAGCCGGTGATGGGGGAGCCGCCGTTGTAGGGGAAGGTGTTGCCGCCCTCTGCCGAATAGGCAGAGACATCGAGGACAGGGTCCGCCCGCTCCACCGTGACGGTGTAGGTGGTGGCGGATTTGGCCACATTGTCCGTCTTCTCCGCCGTGACGGTGACGGTGGCGGTGCCCGCCGCCAGGATGGTCACCTGGCCGCTGCTCTCGTCCACCGAGATGACCTGGGTGCCCTCGGCCCCGTCGTTGGGGTCGTTGTCGGTGACCGCATAGCGGATGTCCGCCGTGGGGTCCAGCGTCCCTGCGCCGGTGACGGTGAAGCCCACGTCCCCGAGGGTCTTGGTGATATCGTCGTTCTCACCCAGGGTGGTCCCCTCGCTGGGGGTCAGGGTGATGTCCTGGCCGCTGGCCCCGGTGACGGTGAGGGCATATTCCAGCGGGCTGGGGTCGCCCTTGTAGTTCCCGCCGGCCCGGACAGTGACGGAGATGTCGTATGTCCCCGCCGCCACGATGTCATCCGGCTCCACGGGCTCCCCATCTCTTGTCACCGTGTAGACCAGCGTCCAGTCGCCCGCCGCCGCCGACTCACCGGCGATCTCCCCGGAGACGGCGGGGGCGGGGATGCCGATGAGCTGGCCGGTGTAGGGCTTGGACAGCTGTGAAGCATCCGGCGCTTTCAGCGTCAGCGCCGCCTGTCCGATGGTGACCATGACGCGGGGGTTGGACTGGAAGGTGTAGTTGCCGTTCAGCGTGTAGCTTACCGCCAGCCAGTAGGTCCCGGCGTCCACCACCCGGGACACAGTCTCCGTGCCGGTCGAGTTGGTGTAATAGGTATACTGGGGATCGGCAGTTTCGCCGCTGAGCTCGTTCTTTTCTTCCAGGATCTGCGCGTTGGCGGCGCCGTAGTCGATTTGGATGTTGCTCTCATCAAAATCTTCCCCGGTGTAGACCGCAGAGGTGACAATGACCGTGGGGGCGGGGACAGCCTTGGGGGAGATGGTGTAGCTGCCCACGGTGTAGGCGGCCTGCTCCCCCTCTGCTTTCCCGTACCAGTAGAAGTTGTCCGCGTTTTCCACGGTGGCGATGGCCTGGTAAGTCGCGGCGTTGAGGGCCTGGGCGTTGGTGACCCGGAAGGCGGTGATATCGGTGCCGTCGATGGTCCCCACCATGGTTTGGGTGCCGTTGTCCCCCGCCTCGTAGGAGATGGTCACCTGGAAGTCGTCGATGCTGATGGACGGTGCCCGGACCCCCTGCTGGAGCCCCCCGTCATAGGTCAGCACCGCGTCCCCGGAGACCGCCATGGTGGGGGCCACCAGGGCGCGCCTGGCGATGGACCAGGAGAACTGGCGCTCCAGCGCCGTCTCGCCGTCCGCCCAGACGAAGTTGCCGCTGGCCAGCTCGGCGGTGGCGGTGTAGTCGCCGGCGTCGGTGGCCGCCGTAGTGCCGGTGAGGGCGTACTGGGTCTCGTCCTGTGGCTTGGAGACGCCGGTCTGCTCCGTGCCGTCATAGGTGAGGTCCGCCGACACCGTGGGCAGGGGGACGGACTGCCGGGCGATGGTGACCTCGGTGGTCAGCGTTACGGTGTCGCCCTCTACCCCGGTGTTCTCGTTGGTGATGGTGACGCTGATCTCATAGGTGCCGGCCTCTGTCAGCTGGATGTCGTCGAAGGAGGACTCGGTCTCGGAGCTATCAAAGCTGCCGCTGGCGACTTGCTGGCCGCCCTTGGTGGCGGTCCAGTTCACCGTGGAGCCAAAGGGCACGCCGCTGAAGGAGACGGTGTCCATGTCTTTTCCGGAGTAGGTGAGGCTGGGGATGGGGGAGATGGCGGCGTTCTGGATGTCCTGGGCCACGATGGTGTAGGGGTGGGTGATGGTCACTTCGCCGGTATCATTGTCGGCAGAATAGGAATAGCCGTCCGGGAGCTGGGCCGCGTCCGGGGCCGCGTAGGCGTCCGGGTCGAAGGTGTAGGTGACCCGCACCTGGCCGTCATTCAAAAGCGTGTCTCTGCTGGGGACGGTCCCGGACCAGCCGGAGCCGTCGAAGTACTCCACCTTGGGATCCTCTGTCAGTGTGCTCCGGTCCGGTCCGCCGGAGACGGTGACCGCCTGGTCGGGGAGGTCGTCGCTGCGGTACACCAGGGTGCCGCTGAGACGCACGTCGTCGAAGGACAGGGAGATCTTGTCCACCGTGACCGCGACGGTGAGAGGGGCGTCGTTGAATTCGGTGACCTTATCGATGCCCTTGTAGTCGGCATAGGTCAGGGGGTCCGGGGTGAAGACCACCGCATAGGCGGACTGGTCCGCGGAGAGGTAGGCGTCCGGCTCCGCCCACGACAGGGTGCCGCCCGTCACCTCGGGCAGCTCCAGCTCGCCGAGGGTCTGCAGCGGGGTGCCCGAGAGGGACCCGGCGGAGGGGATGGTGAAGGTCACCTCAGCGGCCATGCCCTCGCCGTCGTGACGCCCATTTTCCTCGTTGGCGCAGGTGAAGGTGATGGTCCCGCCGCCGGTGAGGTCGGTGGTGGCGGCGGTCAGCTGATACTTGTGGCCCAGGGGCTCGTCCCCGCTGTTCTGGACGTACCGGCTGTGAAGCTCGTCCGGATGAAGGGCGCAGACGCTGTTGGCGCACTCCTCGTAGAACGCGCCGTACTGGGTGCAGGTGGCGGGGCGGTACTTGTCCTCGATCCGCACCCAGTCGTGGTCGGGCAGCTTCGCCAGCGTCTCCACCAGCTCCTTTTGGACGCCGTTGTAGGAATAGGTGTAGACGTTCTGCCCCTCGTGGGCGCAGGTGGCGGGATAGGACCTGTCCCCGTCCAGGGTCAGGGGGCTGGTCTCGCCCAGGTAGCAGATGTCCCCGCCCCCCGCCTCCAGCGCGGCGAGCACCTTCTCTTCTGCCAGGAAGATGGTGCCGATGAGGATCTGAGCCCCCTCGTTGTCCGGGTCGTCGATGTACTCCGAGTGGGCGTTGGCGATGCTGTCGCCGAAGGCGGCGTCGCCGATGGCATCATCTTTCGCCAGCGCGGTGCCCTGGATGGTCACCGTGGCCAGGTTCTTGTGGTTGAAGAAGGCCTTATCCCCGATGGAGGTGACGCTCTCCGGGATGGTGAGCGAGGTCAGCGGGGTGTCGGCGGCGCTGAGGCTGCGCTCAAAGGCGGACGCCCCGATGGAGAGCAGGGTGTCCGGCAGGGAGAGGGTCTGCACCGGGACGTTGTAGAAGGCGCTCGCCCCGATGGTCTCCGCCCCCTGGAGCACGATGTTGGACAGCTTGGAGCAGCCGTTGAAGGCGTCGTCCCCCACCGTTTTGATGTTGCTGGGGATGTTGACGGAGGTGAGGCCGGTGCCCGCGAAGGCGTAGGAGGGGATGGCGTTGAAGGCCGAACCGATGGGCAGGGTGACCCCGGTGAGCTTGGAGCAGCCGCGGAAGGCCTGCTCCCCCAGACTGCTCAGGTTGGACAGGTCCAGCTCGCCCAGGGGGAGCTGGGAGCAGCCGTAAAAGGCGCTCTCGCCGATCTCCGCCACCTGGGACAGGTCCAGGGTGCTGGTCAGTTTGTTGTCCCCCCGGAAGGCGTGGTCGCCGACCCTGGTCACCGTGGAGGGCAGGTCCACGGTGACCAGGTTGCTCATGCCGGAGAACGCGTAGTCCCCGACGGAGGTGACCCCTTCCTGGATGTAGACGGCGCTGATCATGCCGGCGTTGCCCGCCCAGGGGACTTCGCTGGCAGCGTCATAGTTGGGCATGGGATAGCTCCCGGCGTCATCCTGATTGGTCTTATGAATGACCAGGCTGAGTGTGATGCCCGTCGACTCTGTCGCCATGTAGGTCGTGGCGGTGAGGCCGTCGCTCAGGACGTAGGTATATATCGCCTGAGGCTCGCCGATATCGCCCAGCTCATCCAGGCTGACGAACCCCCACGCCGGGGCGGGGAGCAGGGTGAACAGCAGGCAGACGGCCAGGGCGGCCGACAGGGCCCGCCGCAGGATGCGGGATGCTCGATGCTTCATGTTCGGTTCCTCCTTCTGATCAGATCGTGCGGGGCAGGGGGGCGGACATGGACAAAATGGATATTTTGTCCATGCCCGCCGGGCCCCTGCGGCGGCCGGACCGCTCCGGAGCGGTCCGGGACGGCCAAAAAAGGAAATAAATGGAAGGACATGGACGCGCAGAGCGAGGCCGCCGGCGGGATCTTCGTCAACGGTCTGCTTTTCCGCGCGTAAAACAGGAAAAGGTCTTGATAAAAAGGAAAAATTATGCTAATGTAAAAGAACAGTTATGCAATACAGCGGAATATGTGGGGGAGCGCGCCGGACAAAATATCCATTTTGTCCGGCGCGTTACGACAACAGCCCCAGCCGGGCCATCTGCCGGGCGTGTTCGGCGCCGGTGGAGATCAGGTAGAGCCGGGTGGTCTCCACGCTGCTGTGGCCCAGGATGTCGGCCAGCCGGGCCATGTCCCGGCACGCCCGGTAGAACGTCCGGGCGAACAGGTGGCGCAGGTTGTGGGGGAACACCTTGCTGGGGGCCACCCCCGCCCGGGGGCACAGGGATTTCATCTCCGCCCAGATCTGCTTCCGGGACAGGCCGTTCCCCGCCGCCGTGAGGAAGATCTCCCCCGTCCCGATGCCCCGCCGCCTGGCATAGGCCAGCAGCCTGCGGCACAGCTTGCCGGGCAGCAGGATGGTGCGGATCTTCCCCTTCAGGGCCACGTCGGCCCGCCGGGCCCGGGCGGCCTCCACGGTGAGATACCGCACCTCGGACACCCGGATGCCGGTGGAGCAGATGGCCTCCAGCAGCAGGGCCAGCCGCTCCCGCCCCGCCTCCCGGGCCGCCGAGAGCAGCCGGCCGTACTCCTCCCGGGTGAGCTCCCGCTCGTCCCCCCGGAACAGCCGGCGCTGCAGCCGGAGATAGCGCACCCGGAAGGGGGCGCCGGCGTGGGAGAGAAATTTGTTCACCGCCCCCAGCATGGAGTTGACGGTGGCGGGGGCGTATCCCCGGGCGGTCAGGTGCTCCTTCCAGGCGGCGGCGGTCTCCCGGGTGAGGGGCCGCCCGGCCAGCCAGCCGTCCAGCGTCTCCAGGTCCCGGAGATACTTCCGCACCGTCCCCGGGCTGCGCTCCTCCCGCAGCAGCTCGTCCTTCAGGGCGCGCCGCGCCTGGGGGCCGGGGTCCCACAGGTCCCGTTCAGTCATGTCCAGTCCCTCCTTCGTGTGGGGCCCGCTCCCGGGCCCGTCCCTATCATAGACCGGAAAGGCCGTCGGAAAATAGGAAAATATGGTAAAACCGACGGAAAACTTCCCCGACCGGAAAAAGCCCGGCGGAGGTCAACAGACCTCCGCCGGGCTTTTGGGCGCAAAAACGGGCGGCGCAGAAACGCCGCCCGTATGCCGGACATCGACTCAGTGGGTCAGGTAGTACTTCACCAGCGCCTGGAGCAGCTCGTCCCGGTCCAGCTTGCGGATGAGGGCCCGGGCGCCGTTGTGGTTGGTGATGTAGGTGGGGTCCTCGGAGAGGATGTAGCCCACGATCTGGTTGATGGGGTTGTAGCCCTTCTCCTGCAGCGCCTGATAGACGGTGGTGAGGATGGTCTTGATCTCCAGATCCTTCTCGTCCGTGATGCTGAACTTGCGGGTGAAATCCATATCCATGTCAGGCGCACCTCCCCGGAAAAACTGAGTACAGTTTACTCCAAGTCGGCGTGTCTGTAAAGGGATTCCCGTCAATTTTCCGAAAAACTTTCGGAAAACTTCAGAATCTCATCCGGGGCAGACCCTCCCAGGGGGCCATGTCGATGGTGAAGCCCGCCCCGAGGGCCCCCTGTCCGGTGTGGGTGCCGATGCTCAGGGGCAGCTCGTGGACCTCCACGGTGCAGCCGGGGAAGTGGACGGTCTCCAGCTCCTCCTTCCAGGCGGCGGCCTCCTCGGGGATGCCGGTGTGGGCGATGTGAGGGCGGACCAGCCCCTGCTCCCGGAAGGCGGCGAACCGGCCGGCCAGGTCGTCCTTCATGGCCTGGACGATGGCGGCCTTGGAGCTCTTCCGGCCCCGGACCTTGGCGAAGGCGTCCAGCTTGCCCCGCTCGATCTTCATCACCGGGCGGATGTTCAGCACGTCGCCGATGGCGGCCGCCGCGGGGGTGACCCGGCCGCCCTTCTTCAGGTATTTCAGGGTGTTCACCGTGATGTAGATGCACACGTTGTCGGCGTGGTCCTCCAGCCGGCGGCGGATCTCCTCGGGCTGCGCCCCCTGGTCGGCCAGGCGGCGGGCCTCCAGCACCGCCATCTTCAGGGTGGCCGAGATGGCGCAGTTGTCCACCACGGTGACCCGGCCGTCGAAGCCCCCGCTGAGCATCTGGGCGGTGGCGCAGGTGCCGCTGAGGCCGCTGGTCATGGGGATGAACACCAGGGACTCGTACTCCTCCAGCACCCGGGCCCACAGCCCGGCCATGGCGGCGGGAGAGGGCTGGGCGGTGGTGATGTCCGCCCCCTCGGCCTGCCGGCGGTAGAACTCCTCCGCCGTGATGGAGACGCCCTCCTCATAGTCCGCCCCGTTGATGGAGATGGGCATAGGGACCACGAACACGCCGCCCATCTCCTCCGCCTGGGCGGGGAAGATGCCGCTGTTGGTGTCCGTCACGATCGCGACTTTTTTCACTGGGTTCCCTCCTTGGGGGCCAGGCGCGGCCCGGGCCCTCTCTCCAAAGCCCGGCGCGCCGGTATATGGGGCGCGCCGCCGGAGCGGCGCAGAACGAAAATGCCAGATATATCGAAAAACGTAGAGATATCGCCGGATAGTTTCGCGTGATGGGAGATATACCGCTGGAAATCAAACCTATTATATCCTCCCCCGGGAGCATCGTCAAGGAAAACCGGGAAAAATGTAGCGAAAAGGCCCCCGGGCCGCACGGCGGCCCGGGGGCCTGGGAGAGCGGGGCGGTTTACCGCAGCACGGCGCCGCAGTCCCGCTCCAGAGTCTCCAGGATAGACTTGACGTCTTCCTCCGCCTCTTCCGCGGTGAGGCTCCGGTCGTCGGCCCGGAGGGTGAGGCTGAAGGCCACGCTCTTCCTGCCCTCGGGGATGTTGGCCCCCCGGTAGATGTCGAAGAGGGCGACCCCCTTCAGCAGGCCCCTGGCCCCCTTGCGGATGGCGTCCTCCAGAGCGCCCACGGTGACCGCCTCGTCGCACACCACGGCGATGTCCCGCTCCACCGAGGGGTACCTGGGCAGGGGGACGTACTCCGGGTCGGCCCCCCTGGCCTCCAGCAGGGCGTTGAAGTCCAGCTCGGCGCAGTAGAACTCCGCCTCCACGCCGTAGTTGGCGGCCACCAGGGGGTGGATCTGGCCCAGAACGCCGATGCGGCAGTCCCCGGCGTACACGTCGGCCACCCGGCCGGGGTGGTAGGAGGGGTTGGGCACGGCGGGGACCTCGAAGCGGACGCCGGCCGCCCGGATCTCTGTCAGGATGGCCTCCACGGCCCCCTTCAGGGCGTAGAAGTCCATATCCGGCCCGTAGGCCCCCATGGAGAGCACCTTGTCCTCCGCCGCCAGGCCGTCCTCCCCGCCGGGCAGGTAGATCCGGCCCAGCTCATAGAGCTTGGCGCTCTGGTTGCGGTAGTTGTAGTTCCGGGTCAGGATCTCCAGCATGGAGGGCAGCACGGTGGTGCGCATGATGGAGGTGTCCTCCCCCAGGGGGTTCAGGATCTTGAAGCTCTCCCGCCGGGGGTCGTCGGCGGCCCAGCGGATCTTGTCGTACTGGGTGGGGGAGATGAAGG
>CALXCP010000009.1 GCA_944386845.1 uncultured Oscillospiraceae bacterium
CCCTGCTGGCCCTGGCGGCGGCCCTCACCCTCGGGACCGCCTTCGTCAACGGCTGGACCGACGCCCCCAACGCCATCGCGGCGGCGGTGTCCTCCGGGGCGCTGCCCTTCCGCAGGGCCGCCCGGCTGGCGGCGGGGTGCTGCGCGGCGGGCTTTCTGCTCTCCCTCTGCCTCCGGGCGGGGGTGGCCCGGACGGTGTATGAGCTGGTCCTCTTCCCCGGCTCCCCCCGGGCGGCCCTGGCCGCCCTGTGCGCCGCCCTGGGGGCGGTGGTCCTGTGGGGGATGCTGGGGTGGCTTTGGGGGCTGCCCACCAGCGAGAGCCACGCCCTCATGGCCGCCCTGGCCGGGGCTGCGGTGGCCCTGGGGGGCGGGCCCGGGGTGCTGGACCCCGGGGCCTGGGGGAAGGTGCTGGCCGGGCTGCTCCTGTCCGCCGGGGCGGGGTTCTGGCTGGCCCGGCTGGTCTGGGTGCTCCTCCCCGCCCCCCGGGAGCAGGAAGGGCGGTACCGGCGGCTCCAGACGGCGGCGGCCGCCCTCACCGCCGCCCTCCACGGGGCCCAGGACGGGCAGAAGTTTTTGGGGGTGCTGCTGCTGGCCCTCTCCCTCTCCGCCGGGGGCGGCGGGGCGCCCCCGGTCTGGGCCGCCCTGGCCTGTGCCGGGGCCATGGGGCTGGGGGTGCGGCTGGGCGGCCGGCGCATCGTGCGCACCGTGGGGGAGCGGCTGGTGCGGGTGGACCTGCGGCAGGGGGCGGCCGCCGACCTGGCGGGCATCGGCTGCCTGGCCCTGAGCACCGCCCTGGGCCTGCCGGTGAGCACCACCCACACCAAGACCGCCGCCCTCTGGGGTGCCGGCACCGCCGGGGGGAAGGCCCACCGGGGCACCCTGATCCGGCTGTGGCTGGCCTGGGGGCTCACCTTCCCCTGCTGCGCCCTGCTGGGCTGGCTGCTGGCCCGGCTGGCGGCGGGGACGCTGTGAGGCCGCGAAGGCAAAAAATATCCCGCACGGCGGATGCCGTGCGGGATATTTTTTGCTTGCAGCTCGTGCGCGGGGATCAGGCGGCCAGGGTCTTCTTGCCCTTGCCGGCGGCCAGGCCGATGAACATGATGACCAGGCCCACCGCGATGCCCGGGAACACCGCGTCGCAGGGGAGGGTGATGACGCCCAGGATGCTGCTCAGCACGCCCAGGACCAGCGCCACCAGGGAGCCGCCCAGGATGGAGGCCAGGGCGTACTTCCCGTCCACCCTGCCCTTGGCCCAGATGAGGAAGCACAGGGGGGCGAACACGGTGCAGCCCCGCAGGCCCATGGACATGAAGGCGAAGGTGAGGATGGTGTCGCCGATGGGGGTGCAGGAGATCAGGGCGGCCACAGCCAGCACCACCACGATCAGCAGCTTGTTGACGGTGTCGGGGCTCATCTTGTGCTCCTTGCCGTTCTTCTGGATCAGCTCGCGGTTGATGATGGTGGCGATGCCCAGGGCCAGGCCGGCGCCGGTGCCCACCGTGGCGATGAACAGCGCGCCCAGGACCAGGCCGGCCACCAGCGGGGGCAGACCGGAGTAGTCCAGGATGAAGCTGGTCAGCGCGGTGCTGGTGACGAAGGTGCTGGGGTCGGTGACGGTGCGCATGTACAGGCCCACGATGATGCCGAAGATGCCGATGATGGGGATCAGCACGGCGCTGACCACCGCGCCCACTCTCGCCTGAGAGGTGGACTTGGCGGACAGGACCGCCTGGGCATAGGTCTGGGTGGTCAGCACGCCCAGCAGCAGGCTGATGCCGGCGCCCAGGTCAGTGCCCACGCCCCGGCAGAAGGGGCTGAACAGGTTGCGGCCCAGCTCGGCGTTGAAGCCCTGCACGGTATCCATCAGGGCGCCCACGCCGCCGATGTGGCTCAGGGCCAGGATGCCGCACAGCACCATGGAGGCGTACAGCAGCACCAGCTTCAGGATGCCCACGATGCCGGCGCCCTTGGTGCCGCCGAACACCACGTACAGCACCATGACCACCGCCGCGATGATGATGGTGGCGGCGGTGCCCATGTGGGGCCACACCACCAGCACCACCGCCGAGGCGGACAGCAGCTGGGACAGGATGTTGATGAAGGTGCCCACGGAGTTCAGGATGGAGGCCGCCAGGCCGGCGGTGTTCCCGTACTCCTTGGAGACCATACCCACCAGGGTGGGCACCCCCTGCGCCCGCAGGGGCTTGACGTACACAAAGGCCAGCACCAGGCAGGCGATGCCGCCGCCCAGGGTGAACCACCAGGCGCTCAGGCCGTAGTTGTAGGCCAGCTGAGCGGTGCCCACGGTGGATGAACCGCCCACCAGGGTGCCCATGATCAGGCCGGCCACCACCGCCGCGCTGATGCCCTCGGACTTTTTGCCGTCGGACTTCTTGGCGCCGGTGAAGATCGCGAGGCCCACGATCAGCGCGATGGCGATGATCAGGCCCACATAAAGCATCGTATTCATGGTAAAAAACGGGGCTGTATCCTTCTGTGAAGTGGCCCCTTGTCTCCCCTCTTTTAAAATCTCTCAAAGCCGCGGCCGCCCACGCCAGACGGGCGGCCGCGGCTTTCTGATCTTGGTGCGGTCAGGCCGCCCTTACAGCATGCAACCGACCTTCTCGGGGATGATCAGCTTGCAGCCGGTCTTGGCGACCACTTCCTCCACGGTGGTGGTGGGAGCGATCTCCTCCAGCACGGGGCCCTCGGGGGTGATGTGGATCACCGCCAGCTCGGAGACCACGTAGTCCACCACGTGCCAGCCGGTCAGGGGCAGCTCGGTCTTCTGCACGATCTTGGGGTTGCCGGCCTTGTCGCAGTGGGTGGTCATGACGATGGTGGTCTTGGCGCCGGTGACCAGGTCCATGGCGCCGCCCATGCCGGCGGCGGCCTTGCCGGGGATCATCCAGTTGGCCAGGTTGCCCTCGGCGTCCACCTCATAGGCGCCCAGCACCGTGGCGTCCACGTGGCCGCCGCGGATGTAGCCGAAGGAGCGGAAGCTGTCAAAGCAGCAGCCGCCCACGCGCATCATGGAGGGACGGCCGCCGGCGTCCACCACGTCGGCGGGGATGGGGTCGCCCTCGTTGGGGGCGCCGATCAGGCCGATGACGCCGTTCTCGGAGTCGAACCACACGTCGATGTCCTCGGGGATGAAGTCCAGGCACAGGGTGGGCATGCCGATGCCCAGGTTGACCAGGTCGCCGTCCTTGAAGAAACGGGCGGTACGGCAGGCAATGATCTCTCTCGCGTTCTCAGGCTTTTTCATTATTCCGCATCCTCCATTACAGCAGGCACGACCAGGTCCACCAGCGCGCCGGGCGTCATGATGTCATCGGGGTCCAGGCTGCCCACTTCCACGATGTGCTCGGCCTCCACGATGACGAAGTCAGCG
Source organism: uncultured Oscillospiraceae bacterium (assembly GCA_944386845.1). Taxonomy (GTDB): domain Bacteria; phylum Bacillota; class Clostridia; order Oscillospirales; family Oscillospiraceae; genus CALXCT01. The sequence goes on from CALXCP010000009.1 coordinate 3,394, forward strand.
GCGGTGGCGAAGGTCTCGTTGAAGTTGCGGGCGGTCCGGTGATACTGGACGTTGCCCATCTTGTCGGCCTTGTAGGCGTGGACGAAGCAGACGTCGGCATGGAGGGGGAGCTCCAGGATGTAGCGCTTGCCCTTCACGGGGTCAGCGTCGGTGACGAACTTGTACTCGCCCTTCTCGTCGTCCCACTCCAGGACCTGCTTGCCGTCCTGCATCGGGGTGTGCAGGCCGGTGGGGGTCAGGATGCCGCCGATGCCGGCGCCGCCGGCGCGGACCTTCTCGCAGATGGAGCCCTGGGGCACGAAGGTGATGTTGATCTCGCCGGCCACCACCTTCTCCACGGTCTCGGTGTTGTTGCCGATGTGGGAGCAGGTCAGGTGCTTGATGCGGTTATCGTGGACCAGCTTGCCGATGCCCTTCCCCTTGACGGAGGTGTTGTTGGAGATGACATGCAGGTCCTTGATGCCGGCCTTCATCAGGCCCTCGATCAGGGTCTGGGGGACGCCGCAGTTCACGAAGCCGGGCAGCATGATGGTCATGCCGTCATGGCAATGCTCCATGGCCTGCTCGACCGTGACGACTTTGGATTTAGGGCTTTTGGACATTGTCGTTCTTTCCTTTCATTTCAAAATACGATAGGAACTGTGTCCCTATGCCCCGTCCGCCGGCACGTGCCGGGGGTACGGGCCGCACGGACGGGACAGTACATTCAGCAAAGCAGAGCTGAGGTCGCAGGGGCCTCAGCTCCACTTCGCTGGTCTTGGAAGGTCAAAGGGGCAGATCAGCCCTCGTCGCGCAGGCAGTTGCGGGTGATGCCCAGGATCTTGCGGGCCTCCTCGGCGGTGGCGATCTTACGGCCGGCCTCCTTGGCGATGCGGACGGTGCGCTCCACCAGCATCTTGTTGGTGGCGATGATCTTGTTGCCGCTCTCGTCCTTGCCGTACATAACGTTGTCCTCCAGGCCGACGCGCAGGCCGTCGCAGCCCAGAGCCAGGCCGGTCAGCACCATGGGCAGGTGGGCCTTGCCGATGCCGGAGACGGACCACAGGGCGCCGTCAGGCAGCTTGTCCACCAGGAAGGCCAGGTTGCCGGGGGTGCCGGGCATGGCGCCGCCCACGTTCATGATGAACTGATAGTAGGCGGGCTGGGGGATGTTCCACTTCTTGCAGTAGTAGTTGACGCTGTCAATGTGGCCGGTGTCGAAGACCTCGAACTCGGGCTTGATGTCCAGCTTGACCACTTCCTCGCTGAGCTTGTTCAGGAAGCGGGGGCTGTTCTCGAAGATGTAGCTGTTGGCCCAGTTCAGGGTCTGGGGGTCGAAGGAGCACATCTCGGGCTTCAGGGCCTCCAGGTGCTGCAGGCGCTTGTAGTCCTCGTACTCGCCACCGGAGGTGGTCAGGTTGATGATGACGTCAACACCGGCCTCCTTGCACTTCTTGCGGCTGAGCTGAACGGCCTCGGTGAACTTCTCGATGGCCATGGACTTGTAGCCCACGATGACCTTGCCGTCCACCTCGGTGTCCTTGCGGACGTGGATGTGCACGGTGGCAGCGCCGGCCTGAGCGACCTCGACGACCTGATCGGACAGCTCCTCGGGGGTGTAGGGCACGGTGGGGGCCTGCTCCTTGCGGGTACCAGCGCCGCACAGGCAGCAGGAGATGATCACAGGGTTATTGTTGACGTAGTCAAGGAACTTCTTGGGCATGGTGATTACTTCCTTTCTAAACGTTGTTTGAGATTTAAATAAAGCGTCTCCCGCCCGGCCCGGCGAGGTGCCGGGCGGGTGGCGCATTATTTACGGGAGATCAGTCGCACAGCTCCAGGACGGTGGCCTGGCCCATGCCACCGGCGATGCACAGGGTGGCAAGGCCGTACTTCACGTTGCGCTTCTTCATCTCGTTCATCAGGGTGATGATGATCCGGGAGCCGGAGGAGCCCACAGGGTGGCCCAGGGCGATGGCGCCGCCGTTGACGTTGATGATGTCCATCTTGTCCTCCCAGTGCAGCTGCTTGATGCAGCCCAGGGACTGGGCGGCGAAGGCCTCGTTGAGCTCGATCAGGCCGATGTCGTCGATGGTCAGGCCGGCGTTCTTCAGGGCCTTGGGCACGGCGTGGACGGGGCCCAGGCCCATCACCCGGGGATCGACGCCGGCGGTGCCCATGCCGATGATCTTGGCCACGGGCTTCAGGCCCAGCTCCTTGGCCTTGCTCTCGCTCATCAGCAGCAGGGCGGAGGCGCCGTCGTTACGGCCGGAGGAGGAGCCGGCGGTGACGGTGCCGGTGAGCTCGGAGGTACCGAACACGCGGCCCTCGGCGTCCTTCTTGATGTTGAAGCAGGGCTTCAGCTTGGCCATCTTCTCCTCGTTGGTGGTGCGGTTGGGGAACTCATCGGTGTCGAAGACGATGGGGTCCTTCTTGCGGCCCTGGGGGACCACCACGGGAACGATCTCATCCTTGAAGCGGCCGGAGTCCACGGCGGCGATGGCCTTGCGCTGGGAATCCAGGGAGAAGGCGTCCTGCTCCTCCCGGGTGATGCCCAGAGTCAGAGCGATGTTCTCCGCGGTGGCGCCCATGTTGTACTTGCCGTACATCTCCTGGGGCTGGCTGCGGAACTGGCCCTCGGTCAGAGCGTCCACCAGGTCGGTGTTGCCGGTGCCCACGCCCCAGCGGGCGTTGCGGATGTAGAACACAGCGTTGGACATGGATTCAGTACCGCCGGCGATGACCACATCGTTGATGCCGCTCATGATGGCCATGGCGCCGTTCTGCACCGCGGTCATACCGGAGGCGCACTGCCGCATGACGGTGTAGGCGGGCACGGTGTCGGGGATGCCAACCTTCAGGGCGGCGACGCGGGCGATGTTGGGCTCGTCAGAGGTCTGACGGCACTGGCCCATGATGACCTCGTCGATGATGCTGGGATCGATCTTGGTCCGGTCCAGGATGCCCTTCAGCACGGCGCAGGCCATGTCGTAGGCGCTCAGGGGCTTCAGCCCGCCGCCCATCTTGCCCACCGCGGTGCGGCAGCCGTCAACGATAACTACATTTTCCATGTTACGATCGCTCCTCAAATTTTATAAATTTATATCTGGAATTCATTTTCCATTCAAAAGTAAGGGGCACAGCGGCCGCGGCCCACGACGGTCCGCGGATGTCTGTCACGGTGGGGACCATCGTGGCCAGCCACCGCTGTACGGCCCGCGGGGGGCGCGCGGCGCGTCAGCGCCGCGCACCCCCCTGGCCAGGCAACAGGCTCAGGCCTGCTCCAGGTAAGTGATGCCCACGTAGTGGTCGGCGTGGGTGCCGGTGCCGGTGGCGGTCTCGATCTTCACGGGCTTGAAGCCGTCCATGGTGATCTCCACGGTGAACTTCTTGTCCCGGGGCAGATCCTCGACCTCCCAGTCGCCGGCCCAGTTGGTCTCGGTCTCGAACACGGTGCCGCACTCGCAGGTGACCTTCACCTTGGCGCCGATGCAGACCTCCTCCAGCTCCTTGGGGTACGCGACGGTACCGGCCAGGAAGGCGGTGGGGATGTTCAGATGGACCACGCTGCTCTTCATGTCGCCCAGGCACTCCAGCTGAGTGACCTTGTTGGCGGCGATGAGCTTGCTGATCTCACTGTCGGGGTCGGCCAAATCGCCGAAGACCAGCGCCTGGTTGGGGCAGGCCTCGACGCACCGGGGCTCAAAGCCGGGGTAGTCGGGGTCGTCCAGCAGCTCGGCGCACATGGTGCACTTCTGGGGGATCTGCTCCTCCTCGTTCCAGTAGATGGCGCCCACGGGGCAGGCGTCCACGATCTGCTTCTGGCCCTTGGCCTTCTCGGGGTCGACGATGACGATCCCGTCGGGACGCTTGTAGACGGCGCCGTTCTTGGCAGCCTTCATGCAGGCGGGGTCCTCGCAGTGAGAGCAGGGGGTGGGGACGGTGGCGGTCTTGATGTGACGGGAATTGTCGCCGCGCTCCCACTCCACGATGTTCATCCAGTACTGGCCCAGCTCAGGCTGAGACTTGGACAGGGCGGTGTCCCACCCGCAGTGCTCGTCCTTACAGGCCATAAAGCAGGCATAGCAAGCCATGCAGCGCGCGGAATTGATCGCGATGCCAGGCTTCTTGATTCCGGGTTTCAGCATGATCAATCCACCTCCTTAGTTAGCTTTCTCGCAGAACAGCAGGTCCGCCTCCGCGGAAGTGCGGATGGGACGCTCGGTCTCCAGCTGCTGCTTGTCCACGGCATCCAGGATATGCTCGAAGCCCTGGCCGTAGTTGGGATCGGGCTCGGCCTTCTCGATGTCGATGTTGCAGTTGTAGGGAGACATGGCCGGGACGTAGTCGCCGATCAGGCGGCCGGGAGTCAGCAGGTTGATGCTGCCGCCCTTATCCACAGAGCCGATCTCGCCGTAGTTCACCGGGTTGTAGATACCGGAGGAGGTGTAGGCGTGGATGGTCTCGGGGTTGACGCGGTAGGACACACGGGCCACCAGCAGCACGCTGGCGCGGTCGTTGAACATCCGGATCACGTCGCCGTCCTTGATGCCCTTCTGCTCGGCCACCTTCGGGTTGACGTGGCAGACCAGGTAGGGGTTGCCGTTGATGATCACGCGGTTCTTGGGGATCTCCCACAGCCACTTGGCGTGCTGCTGATAGTGGGTGTGATAGTCGAAGCGGGGGTGCGGGGAGATCAGGCCGTACGGATACTTGTCCGCGGACAGGGACTTGAAGCCCTCCCAGGCGTCCTGATACTGCGGGATGGGACGGCGGGCCTCGTCGTCGGGCTCCCAGTACAGCAGGGACTCGGACACGAACTCGAACTTGCCGGAGAAGGTGCCCAGCTTGCACTCCTCCTGGAACACCTTGTGGTTCATGGTGTCGCAGGGACGGTTCTCGGCGAACCACTGGAAGCCGGGATAGCGGTCCCAGTTCTGGTACAGGCCGGTCTTGGGATCCTTGTCCTCCTCCTTGTAGGAGACGGGCGGGATGTAGTAGCCCTTCTTCTTGAAGTCCTCCCAGGAGATGTGCTTGGGCAGGTCGGAGAACTGCCAGAAGCGCTTGGCCCACTCCTCCTCGGTGCGGCCCTCGGTGAAGCGCTCGCCCCAGCCCAGACGGGCGGCCACCTGGGAGAAGATCCAGTAGTCAGACCGGGAGTCCCACATGGGCTCGATGGCCTTGTCCTGGTACACGATGACCTGCCAGCTGTTGCCGGTCTGAGAGTGAGAGCAGTAGCCGCCGTTGCCGGAGTTGCCCACCTCGCCGATGTCGATGCGCTCCAGGTTGGTGCAGGCGGGCAGGATCACGTCGGCGTGACGGGTCTCGGGGGTCATATAGATGTCCTGGTTGATGACGAACTCCAGCTCGGGGCTCTTGTACATCTTCACCCACTTGTTGGTGTCCAGCATGGTGCCGATGAAGGAGCCGCCGTAACGCCAGAAGCAGTGGACCTTGTTGTACCCGGGCAGGGGGTAGACGTGACGGGTGAACTCCAGGTCCACGCCGCCGCCGCAGAAGCCCTCGCCCAGCCACTCATAGTGGCCGTCCAGGATGGCGTCGGGGAGGTTGGGACGGTACAGCACCTGCTCCACCGTGTTGATGGGCACCTCGTCGCAGATGGGGGCGCCGGCGATGGAGGACAGGGGGTCGGAGTAGCCGCCGAACCAGAAGTTGTAGTTCATCGGGCCGCCGCAGGCGGGAGACCAGTAGGCACGGCCGGGCTTGCCCATGCCCTGCATGGCGGACAGCAGGGTCATCAGGCGGGCGTACTCAGTGCCGTTGGAGTGACGGCAGGCGCCGCCGAAGCCGCCGCGCATGCCGGAGCCGCTGGTGGTGACGGTGCTGGCCCAGCGGCGGGCGATGGCCTTGATGTCCATGGCGGGCACCAGGGACAGCTCCTCGGCCCACTTGGGGGTCTTGGGGGTGCCGTCGGGGCCCAGGCCCAGGATGTGGTTCTTGAACTCCTCGAAGCGGTGGCCGTGCTGGGCGATATACTCCTTGTCGTAGGTGCCCTCGGTGATCCACACGTAGGCGATGGCCTCCAGGATGGCGGCGTCGGTACCCATGCGGGGGCCGATCCACTTGTCGGCGTGCTTCACGGAGGTGTAGTTGTTGAAGGGGTCGACGTAGATGAACTGCACGCCCATCTCCTTCAGCCACCAGCGCCACAGAGCGGACTCCTGAGCGGAGTAGCCGCCGCGGGTGGTGTCGGGGTCGGTGGACCAGCAGACCATGGTCTCCACGTTCTGCATGGCCATCTCCAGCATATCATAGGGCTCGGGGCCGCCCAGACGCCAGTAGTAGCCGTAGGAGTGGGGGGTGCCCCAGTGGAAGCCCTCCCAGGAGTCGGGGTTATCGGCCACACGGGTGTAGCCCATCATGGAGAAGAAGCGCTTGAACAGGGAGATCTTGTAGCCCACCAGGCCCCAGCTGTGGTGAGAGGAGGTGCAGGCGGTGATGGTCTCCTTGCCGTAGGTCTTGTGCAGGCGCTTGATCTCGCGGGCCACCAGGCTCAGAGCCTCGTCCCAGGAGGCGCGGCGGTAACCGGACTTGCCGCGGTTCTCGGTGTTGCGGTTCTTGCCGTCGGGGGTCTCCACGAAGTCCTCGCGGATCAGGGGGTACTTCAGGCGGTCATAGGCATAGGTCTTGTCCCGCTCGCAGTAGCCCAGCAGGGACATGGTGACCTTGCGCTGAGGGGTGTACTCCTTGCCCCGGGCCTTGATGACCCAGCCGGCGGGATCGTCGTCGGTGAGGACGATGGGGCGGACACGGCGGATCACACCGTCGATGGTGTGCAGCGTCATGGGGCCGCCGACGCCCACGCTGTGGGTGATGCGCTCTCTCTTGCTGTCAGAACGCATGTGGATCGTTTCCATACTGCGTACCCTCCTTACTTTACTTCGACCATCTGACGGGCATAGTCGGAACGGGGATCGATCTCCACCATGTTGCCGACATACTTGCCGTCCTTGCGCTCAAAACAGCGCATATCGAAGTCCTCGATGACCGGGATCCAGAAGACACGGCCGTCGGGACCCTGATAGTGGCGGCCCATGTGGAACTGATGCTGGAGCATCTCGATGTCGGGGCCCACGCCCTTCCAGGTCTTCTGCCGCTCGGCATAGTGCAGGTTCAGGAAGCTGGGGTCCACGACGCCGTACAGCTCCCAGCGCATGGCGCCGATGTCCTTCCAGTCGTCGGTCATGGAGCGCATGGTCTCCACGATGACGTCGTACACGTCGGTGCCCGGCATGCCGCAGCCCTCGAAGCCCTCGTACCAGACGCGATAAGCGTTCATGTGCTCGCTGGGGTGGTCCTTCAGGATCTCCTTGACGCGGCGGACCAGCTCCTCCTTCTCCAGGGTCACGAGCCCCTCGGGAAGACGCAGGAGATATTTCTTGACCATATCCATGGTTCTTCCTCCTTATCGAATCACGTTGTTGCCAACCAGGTCGCCGATGGAGGCGGTGTCGCCGCTCTTGCGGGCGTCGCCGTAGCCATAGCTCCAGTCGACGGGCAGCTCCGCGCTCTTGGTGAGGACAGGCTCGCCCAGCACGACGCCGGCGCCGTGGTACTTCGCCTGCAGCTTAGCCGCGGCCAGGGCCTTGGCCTCAGCCTCGGTCTCCGCCACGGCCCACGCCTTGGCGGTGGCGCAGAAGACGTACTTGGGCTCAGTGGGCTTCTCCAGCTGCTTCTTCGCAGCCTCGAAATAATACTTCTTCATCTCACGGCCACCTCTTAATACATTCTGACGTCGGGGATCTCGCGGCCGTTGACCCAGGGATCATACTTGGCCACGAAATTCTTGTCGTCGCCCTCGAACCCGCAGGCGCCCAGCTCAGAGGGGTGGACCCACTTGAACTCGGTGTACTCGCCGGCGACAGGCTCGGTCTGCCAGGTGTCGATCGCCTCGTAGTAGGCGTGGTAGTCGTACTTGGTGTGGGTGTTGTGGGTGATGTTGCCGCAGACGATGTGCTCCACACACCCGTCCTGGATATACTTGCGGCCCAGCATGGTCTGCTTGCCCACGGTCACCGTCATGTGCAGCTTCTCCAGCGCCACCCGGGCGGCGGCGGCCTCGTCGGTCTCACAGGCGCCGACCTTGCCGCAGGGGAGCTCCCATGTGCCGTTCTTGTTCTTGCAGACCAGCACGTCGCCGGTGGGACCGCCGTGGTGCTGGATCAGCAGGGAGATATACTTCATAGTGCGTACACCTTCTTCCTTTTCAGATCAAAGCGTATACTGATGGTCTTCCAGCTTGTAGCCCTTGGCCTCCAGCTCGGCGCCCACGCGCTCCCGGAACTGGCGGACCGTCTCCAGCCACACGTTGCGGTCGATGCGCTCGACCTCTTTGCCGTCCTCGCAGACGCTGGCCCACTCGGTGAAGCCGCCGCGGGTGCTTCTGCATACAAACTTGTAGGTTTTCAAGTTTCCTTGCCTCCCTTGTTTTCCTGTGCCGGCGCGTCCTGCCATTCCATGAAATCCACGTCCTCGGCAGGCAGCTGTCCCGTCATGTCCAGGTACGCGATGATGCCCTTCTCCGCCGCGACCATGACTCCCATGGGGTCCATGTCGCGCTTCGGGGTGATCTCGAAGATCTGGTCGGCGACCGCGGGCAGGTTCTTCAGCATGGCGGTATTCCGTTCGTCGATCTTCCAGGCCTTGTGGCGCCCCTCCTCCGCATCCAGCGGATGGATGAAGCAGTGGTACTCCTCCCGGAAGATGAAGACGTACATGATCTCGCTCTTGGACAGTATGCCGACCATTTTTGCACTGTTCAGCGCGACCATCAGCTTATCGCCATCCTTCGCCAGGAGCCGCAGGCGCACGTCGTTGTCGTGGTTCTTCCGATCCGTCCGCTGCCTGCTGTTTCCCGGCTCGTTGCCTTTGCTCATGACTCTCCCTTTCCACACCTCGCTTCCGCACTTTTCCCGTTTTTAGGAACGCTTGCTCAGGACGTCCGGACATGGCAATGCCCAGCGCCCTCGTTTCCTTTTCAACATGGATGGCTGGGAGGTTTCCCTCGTCAGCCCCGAAAAGCCCGGAGGCGTTTGGCTCAATGTCCATAGGCGGGACACCGCCCGTAGGCCCAGTGAGCTCGGAAACGATGTGCTGATTCCATCAGCTATGGAGTTGCGGCCGGACCCCCCAGCCATAACAGCATAGTCATTTTACCTCCCGGGGCGGGGAAAAGTCAACAGGAATTATTGTTTTTTTCCATCAGAATATTAGAAAATGCGATCATGTTTCCCGCCCTCTCCCAGGCGCGTTCTCCGCCCTGTGTCCCCCCGCTCTCCGGGCGGTGCGGCGGCCCGTGCTCCCCCGCCGTCCGGCCCCTCCGGAGCCGGTATGGGAACGGCCGGGCGCGTCCGGCCGGACGCGCCCGGCCGCAGGTGTGCCGGACTAGCGCTGCCCCTTGTCGTAGGGGATGCCCTCCGCCTTGGGGGCTCTGGACTTCTTGGAGGTGAAGGCCAGTACCACCAGGGTGATGATGTAGGGCAGCATGCGGTAGAAGTGGGGGCTGATGCCGATCTGGGCCAGGAGGAACACGCCGTCGCCGTTGATGTCGATGCTGGCGTAGGAGGCAGCGATGCACTTGAACAGGCCGAACAGGATGGCCGCCCCGGCGATGTTCAGGGGCTTCCAGTTGCCGAAGATCATGACGGCCAGGGCCAGGAAGCCGAAGCCGGCCACGTCGCCGGTGGAGGCGCAGTTGGCGGTGGTCAGGGCGTAGACGAAGCCGCCCATGCCCGCCAGGGCCCCCGAGATGGTGGTGCCGGCGTACCGCATGACGTAGACGTTGATGCCCAGGGAGTCGGCGGCCTGGGGGTTCTCACCGCAGGACCGCAGCCGCAGGCCGAAGCGCGTCTTGTACAGCAGGATGGACAGCACCACGAACACCAGGATGCAGATGTAGGTGGCCAGGTAGGTCTTGTCGATGAAGGTGGAGCCCAAAAAGCCCATCTCGTCGTTGCGGCCGTAGCCGAACATGCTCTTCTTGACCATGAACCAGCTGGCCGCGTCGCCGGTGGCCATCTGGAGGGTGTTCTGGTTGGCGATGATGCGGATGAAGAAGAGCACCAGGGCGGGGGCCAGCAGGTTCAGCGCGGTGCCGCCGATGGTCTGGTCCGCCTTCAGGTTCACCGAGGCGAAGGAGAGCAGCAGGGAGAACACCGCCCCCATGAAGGCCGCCGCCAGCATGGCCATGATCTCGAAGCCCTGGAGGGCCACCCAGTCGTTGGCGGCCTTGGCGGCGTCGAACACGCCGGCCTTCTGCACCATGTGGACGAAGAGCACCCCGATGAAGGCGCCGAAGATCATGATACCTTCCAGCGCCAGGTTGATGATGCCGCTGCGCTCGGCGAACACGCCGGCCAGCGCCACGATCATCAGGGGGATGGCGTAGAGCAGGGTCTGCTGGATGAGGAATGTCATGCCCGCTCGCCTCCTTTCCCTGTCTCTTCAGCTCCGGGGGCGTCCCCCGGTCTGTCCTCTGGGGGGGCTCCCGCTCCCCCGTCCTCCGCCGGAGCGTCCGCCGGGAGGGGCGCCGCCGCCGGCCCGCCGGAGCCCTCCTCTCCGTCCCCGGGCTCCTCCGCGTTGGCGTTCTCCTCCTCGGCCCTGCGCTTCCTGCGCCAGGAGAAGAGCATCTTGATCACCAGGGAGAAGGCGCTCAGGTAGACGATGACGGCGATGATGATGTCGGCGATGTACTCGTTGTAGGCCGTCAGGTTGGTGATCTGCTGCCCCACGATGTCCAGCATGGACATGAAGCAGCCGGTGAACACCACCCCGATGGGGTTGCTGGCCGCCAGCAGGGCCACGGGGATGCCGTTGAAGCCGATGGCGGGCAGGGTCTGGTAGGTGGACCAGAAGAACTCGGTGTTGCCCGACAGGTAGTACAGGGCGGCCCCCGCGCCCGACAGGCCGCCGGCGATGGCCATGGACAGCACGATGTTGCGCTTGTCGGCGATGCCGGCGTACCGGGCGGCGTGGCGGTTGGCGCCGCAGGCCTTGAGCTGATAGCCGAGGGTGGTCTTGCTCATGAGGACCCACACCAGGATGGCGATGACGATGGCCACCACGATGCCGCCGTTGACCTGGGAGTTGGGGAAGATCTGGTCCAGGCCCAGCTTGGCGGTCTCCACCCCGTTGTAGCTGGTCTTGTAGATGTAGCCGCTCTTGGTGTTCTCCACCAGGTTGCGGAAGTCGCTGCCGTCGAACATCCAGGTGACCAGGTTGGCTGCGATCCAGTTGGTCATGATGCAGGCCAGCACCTCATTGATGTTGAGGAAGGCCTTCACCAGGCCGGGGATGCAGCCCCACAGGGCACCGGCCAGGGTGCCGCCCAGGAAGGCGATGACCCAGATCAGGGCAGTGGGCACTGTCTCCGACGGGATGCCCAGGGCCAGCATGAGGGTGACGGCGGTGCCCATCAGGTACTGCCCCGGGGCGCCGATGTTGAACAGGCCCGTCTTGAAGGCCACGGCCACCGAAAGGCCGGTGAGGATCAGGGGGGTGGCCCGGAAGAGCATATCCCCCATGTTCACCGGGTTGAAGCCGAAGGTCAGGCCGCCGGCGGCGTCCCGCCCCGTGCTGAACAGGCCCAGGAAGGCCAGGCGGATGCCCTCCCACACGCTGGCGGGGCCCAGGGAGGGGTTGGTCATACCCACGATGAAGATGATGACGCCGCCCACCGCCATGCCGATGAGGATGGACACCAGGGAGGCCAGCACCGTCTTGGTGGCGTCCCGCTGCCACAGCTGGGAAAGTCTCTGATTCACGCGCCCTCACCCTCCTTCGTCGTCCGCTTGGCGCCGGCCATGTAGAGGCCCAGCTCCTGTACCGTGGCGGTCTTGGGGTCCAGCTCGCCCACGATCTCGCCCTCGTACATGACCAGGATGCGGTCGGACAGGCTCATGACCTCCTCCAGCTCCAGGGAAACCAGCAGCACCGCCCGGCCCTTGTCCCGCTCGGCCACCAGCTGCTTGTGGATGTACTCGATGGCGCCCACGTCCAGGCCGCGGGTGGGCTGGACGGCCACGATGAGCTCCTTGTCCCGGTCGATCTCCCGGGCGATGATGGCCTTCTGCTGGTTGCCGCCCGACATGGACCGGGCCACCGTCACCGGGCCCTGGCCGGAGCGGACGTCGTACTGCTCGATGAGCCGCTGGGCGTACTGCCGCACGGCCCCCTTTTTGATGAAGCCGAGGTGCTCGAACTGGGGCTCCCGGAAGCGCTGGAGCACCAGGTTCTGCTCCAGGGTGAAGTCCAGGATGAGGCCGTGCTTGTGCCGGTCCTCGGGGATATGGCTCATGTCCTGCCCCCGCTGCCGGATGGCGGCGTGGGAGATGTCATGGCCGCAGAGGGTCACGCTGCCGGCCGAGCTCTTCTCCAGCCCGGTGATGCCGTAGACCAGCTCGCTCTGTCCGTTGCCGTCGATGCCGGCGATGCAGACGATCTCCCCCTTGCGCACGGTGAAGCTGACGTCGTGGACGGCGTCCCGCTTGTGGGTGCGGGAGCGGACGCACAGGCCGCTGACCTGGAGGACGGGCTCGCCGGGACTGGCCTCCCCCTTCACCACCTCCAGCTGCACCGGGCGGCCCACCATCATGTTGGACAGGGCCTGCTTGTCGGTGTCGCAGGTGTTCACGGTGCCGATGCACTTGCCCTTGCGCAGGACGGTGACCCGGTCGGACACCTCCATGATCTCGTTGAGTTTGTGGGAGATGAACAGGATGCTCTTGCCCTCTCTGGCGAACTCCTTCATGGTGGCCATGAGCTCCTCGATCTCCTGGGGCGTGAGGACGGCGGTGGGCTCGTCGAAGATGAGGATCTCGTTGTCCCGGTAGAGCATCTTCAGGATCTCCACCCGCTGCTGCATGCCCACGGTGATGTCCTCCACCCTGGCGTCCAGGTCCACCTTCAGGCCGTACCGCTGGGAGAGCTCCTCCACCTTCCGCCGGGCCTCCTTCTTCTGCAGGAAGCCCAGTTTGGTGGTCTCCGCCCCCAGGATGATGTTGTCCAGTACGGTGAACACGTCCACCAGCTTGAAGTGCTGGTGCACCATGCCGATGCCCAGGGCGGTGGCGTCGTTGGGGCTGTGGATCTTCACCGGCTGGCCGTTCTTGCGGATCTCCCCCGCCTCCGGCTGGTACAGGCCGAACAGTACGCTCATCAGGGTGCTCTTGCCCGCGCCGTTCTCCCCCAGCAGGGCGTGGATCTCCCCCCGGCGGAGCTGGAGGGTGATGTCGTCGTTGGCGATGATGCCGGGGAACTCCTTGGTGATGTGAAGCATCTCGATGATGTTTTCCGTCTGCTTGGTCTCAGTCTGCATGGTCCTTCATCTCGCTTCCTCCCGAATATTGCGGTTTCATTATATAATACGCGGCGGGAAAACACAAGGAAATTATCCCCCGGCGGGGAAAAACGTCAAAGAGAAAGCGGGGCGCCGGAGCGCCCCGCTTTCTGGGAGATCTGCGATCAGATGATGTTCAGGGTCACGTTGGACCACTCGGTGTCCTCCAGCTTGGAGAAGTCGTTGTCCACCACCAGGGTGCCGTTCAGCACCGCGTCGAACATGGCCTCGTAGTCGGCCACGGTGAAGGTCTCGAAGCGCCAGGAGGCGTCGGCGGTGGGCAGGCCCACAGCGTTGTCCTCCACGCCCAGAGAGGTGCCCACGCCGCCGATCTCGGCGAAGGTGTCGTCATAGACGTGGCCCACGGCCCACTGCACGGCGTCGGACAGGCCCTTCATGGCGGAGGTGATGACGGTGTCGGACTCAGCGGACTGGTCCACGTCCACGCCGATGACATAGCCGTCGTTGGCGGAGGCAGCGGCGGAGATGGACTGGAACATGGCGCCGCCGCAGGCGAAGACGATCTCGGTGCCGTTGGTGTACCAGCCGGAGATCATGGTCTGCAGCTCAGCGGAGGCCTGGAAGGTGGCGCCGTACTGCCAGGAGTAGTTGATGTCCACGGTCTTGTCCATCTCAGCGGCAGCCGCGTTGGCGCCCTGGACGAAGCCGTAGCCGAACCGGCAGCAGGCATCGTTGGTTCCGCCGCCGCCGCCGGAGAAGCCCAGCTTCTCGAAGCCGTCCTTGACGGCGGCGTAGCCGGCGAAGTAACCGGCCTGCTCCTCCTTGAAGGAGATGCCGGCCACGTTGGTCAGCACGTTGCCGTCGTCATCGCTGATGGGATAGCCGTCGATGAAGACGAAGGGGATGTTGGGGTACTCCATGGCGGCCCGCTTCAGAGCGGCCTCCTGGAGGTAGCCGGCGCACACGATGACCTCGGCGCCGGCGTCGGCGGCGGCCTTCATGGCGTTGTAGCGGTCGTCGTCGGTGGCCTCGGAGCCGTTGGCGGGCTGATAGTACTTGTAGGACAGGCCGTTGGCGTCAGCGTACAGCTTCACGCCGTCGAAGGTGCCCTGGTTGAAGGACTTGTCCTTCAGCAGGCCCACGTCGGTGACGAAGGCCACCTGGTACTTGCCGTCCTCGGAGGTCATGGTGTCGGCGATGTCGTCGGGGTTGACGGTCTCCTCAGCGGGAGTGGTCTCCTCGGGGGTCTGTGTCTCGGTGCCGGTCTCGGCGGGCGGGTTGCTGCCGGTCTCCGCGGGCGTGTCGTTGTTGCCGCAGGCGACCAGGGACAGCCCCATGACCAGTGCCAGGACCAGCGCAAGAAGCTTCTTCATTGGTATCGATCCTTTCTGTCTAGATTTGTCTCATTCCTGCCGCGGGCGGGAGCCCGCGGCTTCCTCCTCCGGACGCTGCCAGGGCGACGTCCGGTCGAGCCCATTATAGCTGTTTTTCATCGGGATGGCAACCCGAATTTACAAGTTTCTCATAAAACCTTCCGGCCGCCGCCCGGCGGTCACTTCCCGGCGGCCTCCAGCTCCTTCACCGCCTTCACCACCCGGGAGGTGCCCAGCCGTTCAGCCCCAAGGGCGATGAAGTCCTCGGCGTCCTTCAGGTCGGCGATGCCGCCGGCGGCCTTCACCTTCACGTGAGGGGCCACGTGGGCCCGGAGCAGGGCCACGTCGGCCCGGGTGGCCCCGCCGGTGGAGAAGCCGGTGGACGTCTTGATGTACTCCGCCCCGCTCTCCGAGACGATCTGGCACATCCGGATCTTCTCCTGCTCGGTGAGCAGGCAGCACTCGACGATCACCTTCAGCACCCGGCCCCGGCAGGCCTCCTTCACCGCCCGGATCTCGGAGAGCAGGTCGTCCCAACGCCCGTCCTTGACCCAGCCGATGTTGATGACCATATCGATCTCGTCCGCCCCGTTCTGGACGGCGTTCTCCGTCTCGAACACCTTCACCGCCGTGGTGGAGTAGCCGTTGGGGAAGCCGATGACCGTGCAGATGCGCAGCCGGTCCCCCAGATAGTCGGCGCACTGGGCCACATAGCCCGCCGGGATGCACACCGAGGCGCAGCCGTACTTCACCCCGTCGTCGCACACCTCCCGGATCTGCTCCCAGGTGGACTCTGGCTTGAGCAGGGTGTGGTCCACCCTGCTCAGGATCTCCTTCAGCTCCAAAGCTGTCACTCCTTTTTTCCATCGATCTCTCCGCGGCCCGCTCTTGCGCCGGTTGAAAAAATTTGTTACGATACCTTCATCAGATGTGAGCGCTCCAAAGGCGCGGAGGCCGGCTTCCGCCGCCGCCATTGTACCTGATTCCACAGCGTTTGTAAAGAGTCTGGCGGATCTGCCGGGCGAAAAACGGCGTCCGGCCCCCGTCCGGCGGGCTTCTCCCCGTGTTTTGTCGTTTTCGCCAGATTCTCGCAGCGAAAACTATCTATTTTGCCGGTCCTGTTTCCCTTGCGTATTCCAGAAAAAAAGCATATAGTACATTTATGCATGTTATAACCTTTATGATGGGGGCAAATGGCCGTCAGGCGTATTTGCATTTTTTAAGCGCATCATCGTTAAATGCTTGACGTTCTTTTTTGTCCCCTGTGCGCAGCGATCCCACACTTTCAAGGAGGTCTGTATCATGGCACTCGTAACGTTGGAACAAAAGGGCAGCGTGGGCATCCTCACCATCGACCGGCCGGAGGCGCTCAACGCCCTCAACTCCGCCGTCCTGGCCGAGCTGGACGCCGCCATCACCGCGGTGGAGCAGAACGACGGCATCCGGGCCGTCATCCTCACCGGGGCGGGCCGCTCCTTCGTGGCCGGGGCCGACATCGCCGAGATGAAGGAGTTCTCCTCCATCGACGGCAAGCAGTTCGGCGTCCGGGGCAGCGGCATCTTCCTCCGGCTGGAGAACCTGCCCAAGCCGGTGATCGCCGCGGTGAACGGCTTCGCCCTGGGCGGCGGCTGTGAGCTGGCCATGGCCTGCGACATCCGCATCGCCTCGGAGAAGGCCAAGTTCGGCCAGCCCGAGGTGGGCCTGGGCATCACCCCCGGCTTCGGCGGCACCCAGCGCCTGCCCCGCATCGTGGGCATCTCCAAGGCCATGGAGCTCATCCTCACCGCCAAGACCA
This sequence comes from uncultured Oscillospiraceae bacterium, assembly GCA_944386845.1. Taxonomy (GTDB): domain Bacteria; phylum Bacillota; class Clostridia; order Oscillospirales; family Oscillospiraceae; genus CALXCT01. The sequence continues at coordinate 19,859 of CALXCP010000009.1, forward strand.
TCGGCGCCGCCGAGGCCCTGGAGATCGGTCTGGTGAGCCAGGTGGTCCCCCCCGAGGAGCTGATGGACAAGGCCATGGAGCTGGCCAACGCCATCTGCGCCAACGCCCCCATCGCGGTGGCCGAGTCCAAGCGCTGCATCCGCATGGGGATGCAGACCGACATCGCCACCGGCTCCGCCTTCGAGTCCGAGGCCTTCGGCGTCACCTGCGGCACCCAGGACAAGAACGAGGGGATGGGCGCCTTCCTGGAGAAGCGCAAGGAGAAGAACTTCCAGAACAAGTGAACGCCAGATCCGCGCAGCCAAGGAGTTTTCCTTTCATCATAATTCATCAAGGAGGAATACATCATGAAAAAAGTCGTTGTCATCGGCGGCGGCACCATGGGCCTGGAGATCGCCCAGGTCTTCGCCACGTCCGGGTTCGACGTGGTGGTCCGGGATATCTCCGACGCCATCATCCAGGCCTCTGAGGCCCGGCTGAACAAGGGGCTGGACAAGAAGATCGCCAAGGGCAAGCTGGACGAGGCGGGCAAGAAGGCCATCACCGACCGGATGACCTTCACCACCGACCTGAAGCTGGCCGCCGACGCCGACCTGGTGGTGGAGGCCGCCATCGAGAACCTGGAGATCAAGAAGAGCATCTTCGCCGAGCTGGACCAGCTGTGCAAGCCGGAGACCATCCTGGCCTCCAACACCTCCTCCATCTCCATCACCGCCATCGCCTCCGCCACCAAGCGGGCCGACCGGTTCATCGGGATGCACTTCTTCAACCCCGCCACCGTGATGAAGCTGGTGGAGGTCATCCGGGGGGCCCACACCTCCGACGAGACCTGCCAGGCCATCGTGGAGCTGTCCAAGACCATCGGCAAGGAGCCGGTGGAGGTCAACGAGGCCCCGGGCTTCGTGGTGAACAAGATCCTCATCCCCATGATCAACGAGGGCATCGACCTGGTGTACACCGGCGTGGCCAGCGTGGAGGGCGTGGACACCGCCATGAAGCTGGGCGCCAACCACCCCATGGGCCCCCTGGCCCTGGGCGACCTGATCGGCCTGGACGTGTGCCTGGCCATCATGGACACCCTGTTCGAGGAGACCCATGATCCCAAGTACCGCGCCTCCCTGCTGCTGCGGAAGATGGTGCGGGCCGGTACGCTGGGCCGCAAGACCGGCAAGGGTTTCTACGATTATTCCAAGTAATATAACATAGGAGGAACAACGAGTATGGACTTTCATCTGTCGAAGCAGCACGAGATGATCCGCAAGATGTACCGTGAGTTTGCGGAGAACGAGGTCAAGCCCCTGGCTGAGGAAGTGGACGAGACCGAGGAGTTCCCGGTCGAGACCGTCAAGAAGCTGGGCAAGCTGGGCATGATGGGCATCTACTTCCCCAAGAAGTACGGCGGCGCCGGCGGCGACGTGCTCTCCTACGCCATGGCGGTGGAGGAGATGAGCAAGGTCTGCGGCACCACCGGCGTCATCATCTCCGCCCACACCTCCCTGTGCTGCGCCCCCATCTTTGAGCACGGCACCGAGGAGCAGAAGATGAAGTATCTGCCCAAGCTGTGCTCCGGCGAGTGGATCGGGGCCTTCGGCCTCACCGAGCCCGGCGCCGGCACCGACGCCCAGGGCCAGCAGACCACCGCCGTCCTGGACGAGAAGGGCGAGAACTACATCCTCAACGGCTCCAAGATCTTCATCACCAACGCCGGCTATGCCAACGTGTTCGTGATCATCGCCGTCACCGGCTTCACCACCAACAAGCGGGGCAAGCGGGTCAAGGAGATCTCCGCCTTCATCGTGGAGCGGACCTTCCCCGGCTTCTCCGTGGGCAAGCATGAGAAGAAGATGGGCATCAAGGGCTCCTCCACCTGCGAGCTGATCATGGAGGACTGCATCGTGCCCAAGGAGAACCTGCTGGGCAAGATCGGGCAGGGCTTCAAGATCGCCATGCAGACCCTGGACGGCGGCCGCATCGGCATCGCCGCTCAGGCCCTGGGCCTGGGCGAGGGCGCTCTGGAGGAGGCCATCAAGTACTCCAAGGAGCGCGTCCAGTTCGGCAAGCGCATCTCCCAGTTCCAGAACACCCAGTTCCAGCTGGCCGACATGCACACCCGGATGCAGGCCGCGCAGTACCTGGTCTACGCCGCCGCCATGAAGAAGGAGAACCACGAGCCCTACTCCATGGACGCCGCCATGGCCAAGCTGTTCGCCGCGGAGGCCGCCCGGGACGTGACCTGCAAGGCCGTGCAGATCTTCGGCGGCTACGGCTACACCCGTGAGTACCCGGTGGAGCGCATGATGCGCGACGCCAAGATCACCGAGATCTACGAGGGCACCAGCGAGGTGCAGCGCATGGTCATCGCCAGCAACCTGGGCATCAACTGAGAACGGAGGAGAAAGCCGATATGAAAATCATCGTTTGTGTTAAGCAGGTGCCCGACACCTCCGGTAAGGTGGCGGTGAACGAGGACGGCACCCTGAACCGCGCTTCCATGGCCACCATCACCAACCCCGACGACCTGAACGCGGTGGAGGCCGCCCTGCAGCTGAAGGACGAGACCGGCGCCGAGGTCATCGTGGTCTCCATGGGCCCCGCCCCCGCCGAGGGGATGCTGCGGGAGCTGCTGGCCCGGGGCGCCGACCGCGCCGTGCTGGTGTCCGCCCGTGAGTTCGGCGGGTCCGACACCTACGCCACCTCCCAGATCCTGGCCGCCGCCATCAAGAAGATCGGCCTGGAGAAGGATGACGTGGTCTTCTGCGGCCGCCAGGCCATCGACGGTGACACCGCCCAGGTGGGCCCCCAGATCGCCGAGAAGCTGGGCCTGCCCCAGGTGTCCTATGTGGCCGACATCCACAAGGACGGCGACCAGATCACCTGCAAGCGGATGCTGGAGGACGGGTACATGACCATCAAGGTCCAGACTCCCTGCCTGCTCACCTGCATCAAGGAGCTGAACACCCCCCGGTACATGAGCGTGAGCGGGATCTTCGAGTGCTACGACAAGCCCTATGAGGTCTATGGCTACGAGACCCTGAAGGACGATCCCCTCATCGACCCCTCCACCATCGGCCTGAAGGGCTCTCCCACCAATATCTTCAAGTCTTTCACTCCTCCCCAGAAGGGTGTTGGCATGATGCTTGAGGGCGCCGACAAGGCTACTTGCGAGAAGCTGGCCGGCATGCTGGCTGCCAAGCACATCATCTGATAGAAGGGAGAAGAAACGAATATGTCTACTTTCAACAGTGCTGATATCGGCGCGTTCAAGGACGTCTGGGTCTTCTGCGAGCAGCGGGACGGCAAGATGATGTCCACCTCTTTCGAGCTGATCTCCGAGGGCCGCAAGCTGGCCGACGAGCGGGGCTCCCAGCTGGTGGGCATCCTGCTGGGCGACGACGTGGACGGCATCGCCAAGGAGCTGGGCGGCTACGGCGCCGACAAGGTCCTGGTGTGCAACCATCCCCTGCTGAAGGTCTACACCACCGACGCCTACGCCAAGGTCATCTGCGACGTGGCCATGGAGTACAAGCCCGAGGTCATGCTGCTGGGCGCCACCAACATCGGCCGCGACCTGGGCCCCCGCTGCGCCGCCCGGCTGCACACCGGCCTGACCGCCGACTGCACCCACCTGGACATCGACATGGAGAAGTACATCGAGTACCTGGACACCAGCTCCACTCTGGACCTGTCCAACATGAAGTTCGACATGGAGGACCGGAACCTGAAGATGACCCGTCCCGCCTTCGGCGGTCACCTGATGGCCACCATCATCTGCCCCCGGTTCCGCCCCTGCATGGCCACCGTGCGTCCCGGCGTCATGAAGAAGGCCGAGTTCGACCAGGCCAAAGCTGACGCCTGCGTCATCGAGCACCCCTCCTTCACCCTCACCGAGGCCGACATCCACACCGACGTCACCGAGGTGGTCAAGGCCGCCAAGAAGCTGGTGGACCTGATCGGCGCCGACGTGGTGGTCTCCGTGGGCCGCGGCATCTCCAAGGACGTGGAGGGCGGCATCAAGCTGGCCGAGGAGCTGGCTGAGGTGCTGGGCGGCGTCGTGGGCGGCTCCCGCGCCGTCATCGACAACGGCTGGCTGTCCGCCGATCACCAGGTGGGCCAGACCGGCAAGACCGTCCACCCCAAGATCTACGTGGCCCTGGGCATCTCGGGCGCCATCCAGCACAAGGCTGGTATGCAAGACTCCGAGTGCATCATCGCCGTGAACAAGAACGAGACCGCCCCCATCTTCGAGGTGGCCGACTACGGCATCTGCGGCGACCTGTTCAAGGTCACCCCCCTGCTCATCGAGACCATCAAGGCCGCCAAGGCCGCCAAGTGACCTGACTCCATTTCCATCTCCATACACCACAAGACGGGCGGGGCCCGCCGGGATCGCATCCCGGCGGGCCCCGCCCGTCTCTCCTCCTGTCACCCGGGGCGCCGCCCCAGGCCCTCCCACTGCTCATAGCTGTGGATCTTCTCGTCCAGCCGCTCCAGCGACTGGCGCATCTCCTCCATCCGCGCCGCCAGCTGCCGGCGCTGCTCCACCAGGATCTGCTTCCGGGCCGGGGCGGTGTCCTCCCCCTGCCGGAAGAGGGCCACGTACTCGGTGAGGGCCTCGATCTGCACCCCCGCCCGGCGCATACACTTCATCAGCTCCACCCAGCGGCAGGACTCCTCGTCATAGTCCCGGACGCCCCCCTTCCCCCGGGGCACCGGGGGGATGAGGCCGATGCGCTCATAGTAGCGCAGGGTGTCCGGGGTGATCTCATACCTCCGGCTCACTTCCGCGATGGTCATGTCTTCCCCCTCCTGTCAAAATACAGGGGCCGCCCGCCGGGCGGCCCCTGTTCTCATGCTCAGTCCTCGTCGGCGGCGGCGTCATAGATGCGCCCCGCCCCCTGGGCCGGGGCGGGCGACGCGGCCCCGCCGGTGGCGGCCCGGAACCGGGCCCGGGACTTCTTGATCTCGTCGTAGGCCTCGGCCACCGCCTCCTCGGTGCGGCGCAGGGCGTCCTCGCAGTACTCGTTGGCAGCCCGGCGGAGCTCCCGGCTCTGCTCCTCCGCCTGCCGGAGCATCTGGTTGCTCCGCTCCCGGGCCTGGGCCAGCAGCTTGTCCTCGGCCACCATCTGCTTGGCCTGCTCCTCCGCCTGCTGGCGGATGAGGTCGGCCTCCCGCTTGGCCGAGCTGATATACTCGGACCGGGCGGCCAGCAGCTTCTTGGCCTCGGCCAGCTCCATGGGGAACTGGGCCCGGATCTCGTCCAGCAGGTCCAGGGCCTTGTCCCGCTCGATGGTGCACTTGTCGGGGCTCATGAGGACCCCCTTGGCCTCGTCGATCATCTGGAACAGCATATCCAGCAGTTCGTCCACTCCGCTTGCCATGGTATCACTCCATTCCGCCGCTGTGCGGCTTGATCTGGTGTCCGCCCGTCCGCGGGCGGCGGTCGCTCACTTCCGTCCCTGCTCCTCCCGGGCCCGGGCCTCCACGTCCCCCACGATCTCCCGGGGGACGAAGTCGGACAGGTCGGCGCCGTAGCGGGCCATCTCCTTGACCACGCTGCTGCTCAGATAGGTGTACTTCTCGCTGGAGGGGAGGAACATGGTGTCCAGCTTGGGGTTCAGCTTGCCGTTGACGATGGCCATCTGGACCTCCTGCTCAAAGTCGGACACCGCCCGCAGCCCCTTCACCAGCACCCGGGCGCGCTTCCGCCTGGCATAGGCGGCCAGCAGCTCGTCGGAGAAGTCCACCTCTACGTTGGGGATCTTCTCGGTCACCCGGCGGAGCATGTCCACCCGCTCCTCCGGGGTGAACATGCCGGTGCCCCGCTTGTTGGCGTTCACCATGACGCAGACGATGAGCTTGTCGAAGCAGGCGGCCGCCCGCTTGATGATATTCAGATGCCCCAGGGTCACGGGGTCGAAGCTGCCGGGATAGATGGCGGTCTTCATGAGGGATCACTCTGCCGATCTGCGGTACAGGGTGAGCTTGATCTTCCCGTACCGGTACTCTCGCCCCCGGAGATAGGGGGGCTCCAGCTGTGGGAGCTCCCGGTCCAGGGCGCTTTCACATAATATTATACCATTTTCCTTCAATATGTCAATCTCAGCGGCGGTTTTCAGCGCCCGGTCCAGCAGGTCGCTCTGGTAGGGCGGGTCCAGCAGGATCAGGTCGAACTTCTCCCGGCAGCCGGCCAGGTAGCTCAGAGAGTCCCCCTGGACCACCCGGGCCCGGCCGTCCAGGCCGGTGTGGGCCAGGTTGTCCCGGATCACCGCCGCAGCGGCCCGGCCCTGGTCCACGAAGACGCACCGGTCCGCCCCCCGGGAGAGGGCCTCGATGCCCAGCTGCCCGGTGCCGGCGAACAGGTCCAGCACGGACCGCCCCTCGATGTCGAACTGCACGATGTTGAACATGGATTCCTTCACCCGGTCGGTGGTGGGACGGGTGTCCAGGCCGGGCAGCTCCTTCAGCTTTCTGCCCCGGGCCGTGCCGGAGATGACTCTCATCGAAAACATCCTTTCTGTCCATGGTGAATGAGGGGTCTTGGTATAGGGGGCTTTGCCCCCTGTGGCCCCCATATCTCCACTCTTCACTTTTCACTCTCCCCCCGTTTGGGGGTCATAGGGGGTGAAACCCCCTATACCAAAATTGGGTGGCGGGCGGGTATAGATATTTCACCTGAGGGTGAGTGACTTTCTGCACGCGCAGAAAGGAACCAAAGACGCGCTCAAGGACCCATGGTCTTTGAAAATCTCCTTTTCCTCAAGACCCGGGGCTTGCCTGCCTCTCTTTTCGGCGCTCCGTAAACCGACGCGCCCCTCTCCCGCCTGCTGCCGCCCGTGGGCGGTCTAAAAAACCATCTGCCCCCGACGGCAAGGCGCCTCGCGCGGGTGGTCATTGGGGCGTGGGCCCACGATAAACGCGGCAACGCCCGTTCCCGAAAATTTCTAATTCCTAATTCCTAACTCCTAATTTCTAATTCAATGGACCGTCTTCGCCCTTCCGATCGCTCTGAAAATACTCATAGACCGCCTTTGCCGTCCGCCTGTCCACCGCCTGGGCCAGCTGCTCCTGGGTGGCCTCCCGGATGGCCTTGATGCTCTTGAAGTGCCGGAGCAGCTGCTGCCGGCGGACCTCCCCCACGCCGGAGATCTTGTCCAGGGCAGAGCCCTGGACCCGGCCGGTGCGCTGCCTGCGGTTGAACTGGATGGCGCTGCGGTGGGTCTCCTCCTGGATCTGGCCCACCAGGGCAAACAGGCCGGGCACTCGCTGCAGCCCCAGCTCCCGGCCGTCCGCCGTCATCAGGGCCCGGGTGCGGTGCCGGTCGTCCTTCACCATGCCGAAGGCGGGGATGGGCAGGTCCAGCTCGGCCAGCACCCGCTGGGCCACCCTCGTGTGCTCCTGCCCCCCGTCGATGAGGAGCAGGTCGGGCCGGGCGGAGAACTTCTCGTCCCCGTCCAGCAGCCGGCGGAACCGGCGGCGGAGCACCTGCTCCATGGCGGCGTAGTCGTTGGGGCCGTCCATGTCCCGGAGCTTGAAGTGCCGGTAGTCCCGGCGGCAGGGCCGGCCGTTCTCATACACCACCATGGAGGCCACCATGTCGTCGGAGCCCGTGTTGGAGATGTCGTAGGACTCGATGCGCCGGGGGGGCGTCTCCATCCCCAGCAGCCGGCCCAGGGCCTCCATGAGCTTGCTCTGGCGCTCCTCCCGGGTGGTGGCCCGCTCCACCTCCTCCCGGGCGTTCTTCCCGGCCAGCCGGATCAGGTCCATCTTGGCCCCCCGCTGGGGGCTGACCAGGTAGACCCGGCGGCCCGCCTGCTCGGACAGCATCCGGGCCACCGGCGCCTCGTCCTCCAGCTCACAGGGGAGCAGGATCTGCCGGGGCAGCCGGGTGCGGCCCAGGTAGTACTGCTTCACCAGCGAGGAGACGATCTCCGCCTCCCCCTCCTCCACCGGCGTCTCCAGCAGGTCCATGTCCTTGGCGGCCAGGTCGCCCTCCACGTAGTGGAGCACCACGAAGCAGCTCTTGGCCTCCCCCCGGTGGAAGCCCACCACGTCGGTGTCGGCCAGCGAGCTGGCCACCACCTTCTGCCGCTCCCCGAGGATGCGGATGGCCCTGATCCGGTCCCGGAGCTCGGCCGCCGCTTCGAAGCGCAGCTCCTCCGCCGCCGTCTCCATCTGGGCGGTGAGGGCCTCCTCCACCTCTTTGAAGCGGCCCTCCAGCAGGGAGACCGCCTGGGCGATGGCCTCCCGGTGCCGCTCCACCGGCACCTCCGGGCGGCAGTAGCCGTCGCACAGGCCCATGTGGAAGTTGAGGCAGGGGCGCTCCTTCCCGATGTCCCGGGGAAACCTCTTCCCGCAGGAGGGCAGGCGCAGGGCGGAGCGCAGGGCGGTGAGCAGGGCCTGGGTGCTGTGGCGGCTGCCGTAGGGGCCGAAGTACCGGGCCCCGTCCTCCGCCGCCCTGCCGGCCAGGGAGAAGCGGGGGTAGGGCTCCCGCACCGTCAGCCGGACGTAGGGATAGCCCTTGTCGTCCTTGAGCAGGATGTTGTACCGGGGCTGGTGCCGCTTGATGAGGGAGCACTCCAGCACCAGGGCCTCGAACTCGCTGTCGGCCACGATGACGTCGAAGTGGTCGATCTGGCTCACCATGGCCCGGGTCTTCTCGGTGTGGGCGGCGGAGTCCTGGAAGTACTGGGAGACCCGGTTCTTCAGCGCCTTGGCCTTGCCCACGTAGATGACCTCGTTCCGGGCGTCCTGCATGATATAGACCCCCGGCTTCAGGGGCAGGCTGTGGGCCTTCTCTTTCAGTTCGTCAAAGGTCACCGGGCTTCCCCCTCTCGCTCAGGTCCGGCCCGCCTCCCGGGCCCGCCGCTCCAAAAAACGCTTGCGGTATTTCCGGGCCCCGTAGGACGACACCCGGCGGTACATAGTCAGGTTCACCGCGCCTCCCACCGCCCCCACCAGGGGCAGCCCCTGGACGAATTTGGCGGTGAGCAGCCGGCCGGCCAGGGCGCGGCTGGCCGCGTCGGTCTCCGCCTCCAGGTCATGTTCCGCCGGCCACCCGTGGTCCAGGGCCCGGCCCAGCCGGTCCGCCCGGCGGCTGAGGACGGCCCGCTCCTCCCCCTCCGCCAGAGCGCCCCGGAGCACCAGCAAAAGGTAGCACCGCTCCTCCGGGCTCTCGTAGGAGAAGCCGTACCTCCGGGCGCTGCCGTACAGCCCCCGGAGCAGCAGTCCCAGGAACACCGGGATGTCGGGCAGGCCGATGCCCAGCAGCCCCAGAGCGGTCCCCTCCGCCCCGGCGGCCCAGGCGGCCAGCTCCCGGCCCGCGCGGTCCTTCCGGGTCATCCGCTTCAGCGCCTGCCGGGCCGCCTCCGGTTCGGGGGGCGTCTCCCCCTCCCACAGCCCGGCCTCCCGGGCCAGCCGGCCGCGGGACAGGGTACCCTCCACCACCCGGGTGCCGCCGGGCCCGAAGAGCAGGCCGAAGGCCTTTCGGAAGGCGGCCTCCAGCGTCTGCCGCAGGCCGGCGGGCACCTTCTCCTCCAGGGCCTCCCCCGCCCGCTTCAGGGGCCGGGGGCCCCTGGGCGCGCGCTCCCCCCGGCGCTCCGCCCGCTCCAGGCGGATCAGCTGACGGTGCCAGGACACAGGCAGTTTTTTCATAAGACCTCCCCGCGATACGAAAAAAGGCGCCGCAGAGCGGCGCCTTTTCATGGTCCTTCAGCTTACTCGGAGAAATTGGTGGAGATGAGCTCGATGAGGGCCTCCACCGCTTCCTTCTCGTCGGGGCCGTCCGCGATGAGGTTGATGGCGGTGCCCTTCACGATCCCGAGGGAGAGGACGCCCAGCAGGCTCTTGGCGTTGACCCGCCGCTCCTCCTTCTCCACCCAGATGGAGCTCTTGAACTCGTTGGCCTTCTGAATAAAGAAAGTGGCAGGCCGGGCGTGCAGCCCCACCTGGTTGTTGACGACAGCCTCTTTGATATACATATCGGACGCCTCCCGCTCCAATCTCATGATCGCATAGGATGTATCCATAGGATACCAAAATTCCGCCCAATCGTCAATGGTATTTCGTACAAAAATATGAGAGCATCGTTCCCCGGAATTCGTCAGGGCGTGGGCGGTCCGGGGCCCTGTTTCAGCTCCTCCGCCGCGGCCGACGGGGCGTTACTTCAGCTCCGCCACCGTGACGCCGTCCTCCCCCTCGCCGTAGCGGCCGGGGCGGAAGGACTTGACGTACCGGCTGCGCTTCAGGTGCTCCCGCACCGCCTTGCGCACGGCGCCGGTGCCCTTGCCGTGGATGATGGTCACCGTCTCCAGCCGGGCCATCATGGCGTTGTCCAGATAGAGGTCCAGGGCGGCCAGCGCCTCGTCCACCGTCATGCCCCGCAGGTCCACCTGGGCGGGGGCGCCGGCGGCGTGGAGCCTGGCCCGGGCGGTGTTCACCTGCCGCTCCACCTTCTTCTTGGTCTCCCCCTCCACCACCCGGACCTCGTCCTGCCTGGCGGTGATGGTGAGGATGCCCGCCTGGAGCCGCAGGGTGCCGTCCCTGTTCACCGAGAGGACGTCGGCCCTGGTCCCCATGGACACCAGCTCCACCGTGTCCCCCTCCCGGGCCGGCCGGGTGGGGGGCGGGACGGGGGCCTCGGGCCGGCGGCCCAGGCGGTCCTCCGCCTCGTTGAGCAGGTGGCGGGCCCGGGCCCGCTGGTCGTTCACCTGCTGCCAGTTCTGCTCCTTCCGGCTCTGCTTCTCCATCTCCCGGAGCTGGGCGAAGACCTGGTCGCTGGCCTCCCGGGCCTGGCGGAGCACCTCCTCGGCCTCCGCCCGGGCCTTCTCGGCCGCCTTGTCCCGGGCCTTCTCCGTCTCCCGGCGGTACTCCTCCGCCCGGGCGGCGGCCTGCGCCGCCTCCCGGCGCAGCCGGGCGGCCTCGTCCCGCTCCCGCTCCAGCTCCTGGCGGCGGACCTCCATCTGGCTGAGCACGTCCTCGAAGCGGACGTTCTCGGCGTCGATGCGCGCCGCGGCGGCCTGGATGACCCCCTCGTCCAGCCCCAGCCGGCGGGAGATGGCGAAGGCGTTGGACTTGCCGGGCACCCCGATGAGCAGCCGGTAGGTGGGGGCCAGGGTGTCCACGTTGAACTCGCAGGAGCCATTCTCCACCCCGGGGGTGGTCATGGCGTAGATCTTCAGCTCGGCGTAGTGGGTGGTGGCGGCCACGTGGGCCCCGAGGTCCCGGGCCCGCTGGATGATGGCGGCGGCCAGGGCGGCCCCCTCCACCGGGTCGGTGCCCGCCCCCAGCTCGTCGAAGAGGATGAGGGAGCGGTCGTCCGCCTGCCTCAGGATGCCCACGATGTTGGTCATGTGAGAGGAGAAGGTGGACAGGGACTGGGCGATGGACTGCTCGTCCCCGATGTCGGCCAGCACCTGCTCCACCACCCGGACGGTGCTGTCCGCCCCGGCGGGGATGTGCAGGCCGCACTGGGCCATGAGGGTGAGCAGGCCGATGGTCTTGAGGGTGACCGTCTTGCCGCCGGTGTTGGGGCCGGTGATGACCAGAGTGTCGAACCGCTCCCCCAGCTCCAGGTCGTTGGGCACCGCCTTCTTGGGGTCCAGCAGGGGGTGCCGGGCCCGGCGGATGTGCAGCGACCGGTCGGACAGCCGGGGCTCCGTCCCGTCCATCCGCACCGACAGCCCCGCCCGGGCGAAGATGCAGTCCAGCAGCACCAGCAGGGTGTAGTCCTCCAGGATGTCCTCCTTATGGGCGGCGCACTCGGCGGACAGCTCTGCCAGGATGCGCTCCACCTCTTTTTTCTCGGCGGCCCGGAGCTCCCGCAGCTCGTTGTTGGCCTTCACCACCCCCATGGGTTCGATGAAGAAGGTGCCCCCCGAGGCGGACACGTCGTGGACCAGGCCGGGGATGTCGTTCTTGTGCTCCGCCTTCACCGGCACCACGAAACGGCCCGCGCGCATGGTGACGATGTTCTCCTGGAGGTATTTGGACTGACTGGAGGACACCAGCTTCTGCAAAATGTCCCGCACCCGGCTCTCGGTGGCCCGGATGTGCCGGCGGATGGAGGCCAGCTCGGGGCTGGCCGCGTCGGCCAGCTCGTTGTCCCCCACGATGGAGGTGGTGATGCGCTCCTCCAGGTAGCGGTTGGCGGTGTGGGAGCGGAACAGGTGGTCGATGCAGGTCTTCTCCTCCTCCCGCTCCCCGCCGTACTCCTTCCCGCTCCGGGCGGCCCGGAGGACCCCGGCGATCTCCAGCAGCTCCCTGGTGTTCAGGCTGCCCCCCATGTCCGCCCGCTGGAGGGAGGCCGCCACCGGCTTCACCCCGGACAGGGGCGGGCTGCCGTACAGGCTGAGCAGCCTGACGGCGGCGGTGGTCTCGGCCAGCGCCCGGGCCACGTCGTCCCGGTCGGTGAAGGGGCGCAGGGCGGCGCAGCGCTCCCTGCCCTCCTCGGTGACCGCCTGCCCCGCCAGCAGCTCCAGCACCTGGGGCAGCTCCAGCAGCCGGATGGATTTTTCAAACAGGTCGTTCATGGCTCTCCCCCGCGGGTCCTCCCCGCACACACGGTAAACATTCTCCCCGTATTGTCTCATACTTTCCCCCATTTATCAAGAGGGCGGCAAAAGCCCGGGCGGGCGGCTTTCGCCGCCCGCCCGGGTACAGGGGGACAAGGAAGTTTTCTGGTTCAGGGGCTCAGGCGTTGAGGCCGGCCACGAAGCCCTCCCGGCTGGCCTCGGTGATCTGGCGGGCCTTGACGGCGTCGCCCACGGTGACCACCTCCACGCCGGTGTCCTTCAGCTCCTCGGCCAGCTTGTTGTCAGCCCGGACGCCGATGGACAGGATGATGGTGTCGCAGGGGAAGAGCTTGATGTCGTCGCCCTGCTTCAGCAGCGCGCCCTCGTCGGTGACGCCTGCCAGGGAGGTGTTGCACTTCACGTCCACGAACAGGTGGCGCAGGACGGTGCGCAGGTCGTCACGGATGCCGGCCTCCATCTCCAGGGCGATGTCGTCCCGCATCTCGATGATGGTCACCCGGGACTTGCACTGCATGCCGAAGAAGGCGGCCGTCTCGGTGCCGCTCATGCCGCCGCCGGCGACGAGCACGTTCATGCCCACGTCCTTCTTGCCCAGCAGGGCCTCCTCCACGGTGATGACCTTGGGATCGTCGATGCCGGGGACCTTGGGGATGAAGGGCTTGGCGCCGGTGGCCACGATGACCTTGTCCGGCTTGCCCGCCTTCACCATCTCGGCGGTGAGGGGGGTGTTCAGGTGCAGGGTGATGTTGTCGTACTTCTGGATCTCCCGGTACAGCCAGGAGGTGTAGTTGGCGTAGTCGCCCTTATAGGGGGGATAGGAGGCGGAGACGAACTGGCCGCCCACGGAGGGGGATGCCTCGTACAGCTCTACCTTGTGGCCCTTGATGGCGGCGGCCCGGGCGGCCTCCATGCCGGCGACGCCGGCGCCCGCCACATAGATGGTCTTGGGGTTGGCCACCTTGGAGTAGTCGTACTCGAACTCGTGGCCCAGCTCGGGGTTGATCACGCAGTACAGGGGCACGCCCTGATAGGTGGAGGCGGTGCAGCCCTGCAGGCAGCCGATGCAGTGGCGGATGTCGTTGTACTTGCCCGCCTTGGCCTTCTCGGGCCAGTGGGGGTCGGTGAGGGACTCGCGGCCCATGGCCACGAAGTCGGCCTTGCCGGAGGCGATGATGTCCTCGGCCATGCAGGGCTCGGCGATGCGGCCCACGGTGACCACGGGGATGTGCAGGAACTTCTTGGCCTCGGCGGCGAAGTCCATGTTCCAGCCGTGGTGCTGATAGTGGGAGGCCACGATGCCCAGGGAGGAGAACACGCCGTACATGCCGTTGGACAGGTGGATGGCGTCGGCGCCCCACTCCTCCAGGTCCCGGAGGATCTGGCGGGTCTCGTGGAAGCGGCGGCCGCCCTCGGAGTTCTCCTCGGCGGAGACGCGGACCATGATGGGGAAGTCGGGGCCCACGGCGGCGCGGCAGGCCTCAAAGACCTCCTTCAGGAAGCGCACCCGGTTCAGATAGGTGCCGCCGTACTCGTCCAGGCGGTGGTTGCAGTTGGGGGAGAGGAACTGGTGGATCAGGTAGCCGTGGGCGGCGTGGATCTCGATGCCGTCGAAGCCCGCCTTCTTGGCGTTGCCGGCGGTGACGCCGAAGTCCTTCACGATCTGCTGGATCTCGGGGACGGTGAGCTCGTGGGGGATCTCCTTGTTCCAGGCGTCGGCGATGGGGGAGCAGGACACGGGCTGCACCCCGCCGTTGACGAAGTGGTTGGCCTGCCGGCCGGCGTGGTAGATCTGACAGAACACCTTGCTGTCATACTGGTGGATGGTGTCGGTGAACTTCTTATGGCTGGGGATCTGCTCCTCCGACCACAGGCCGCAGATGTGGGGGTAGCCGCCGGCGTGGGGGTTGACCCGGTAGTCCTCGGTGATGATGAGGCCCCAGCCGCCCTTGGCCTTCTCCTCGTGGTAACGGATGTACTGCTCGGAGGCCTTGCCGTTGTCAGGGCACATGTTGGCCACCATGGCGGGGACCACGGTGCGGTTGGGGATCTCGCAGGTGCCGATCTTCATGGGGGAAAACAGGTTTTTCAGTTCCATAGTCTGTACTTCTCCTTCTGTTCTCAATGATTGGGGGGACGGCTCAGTCCTCGGTGATGGCGTAGGCCCGGACGGGGCTGCCGTCGCCGTCGGCGAACTTCAGGGGGACGGCGCTGAGGAAGAAGCGCTTGCCGATGAGGGGCTTGAGGTTGATCAGGGACTCCAGGATGCTCATGCCGCGGCTGAGCACCGCCTGGTGGGCGTTGCCGGAGCGGTCGATAGAGGGCATGTCGAAGCCGATGCCCTTGCAGCCGTACTTCTCCAGGATCTCGCCGGTGTTGCCGTTGAAGTCCTTGAAGTCGAAGTACTCCATGGTGCCCACCCGCTCCTCATAGCCGGTGTAGAGGACGATGATGTCCCCCTTGCGGATCAGGTCCTTGTTCTTCTCCATCACGGCGGTGATGTCCAGCTCGTCCCCGTCGTTCATATAGGGGGTCATGTCCAGGCAGACGGCCTGGCCGGCGTAGGCGGACAGGTCGATCTCCGCGGTGGTCTTGCCCCCCTTGCAGTAGTGCAGAGGCGCGTCCACATGGGTGCCCAGGTGGGTGACCATGGAGAACAGGCACACCTGGCACTTGTAGACGTTGTGGTCCACCAGGTGCTTCCAGGTCATGTGGGGGTCGCCGCTGTCGGGGAAGGGCAGGGTGTTCTCGTCCAGCGTGATGGTCAGGTCATGGATCATGGCAGATCCCTCCTTCAGCAGAATTTTCCGGCTCCGCCCGGGGCGGCCGCCGGCGGTGATGTGCTTGTGAGGACACACCCCGTGCTTTCATGGTCATCATAAACCCTCATGCTGCTCGAAGGTCAAGAGGAAATTTTCCGCCCAGTCCGGGAGAATTTTTCCCTCACGACCAAAAAGCTGTGGCAAACGCCACAGCTTTGGACGATCGGTCTGTTTTTTTACTCCACAGGGACCCAGGTCTCGAAGAAGCGGCGCATCTCCCCATTCTCGTGGACCCGGACCAGCAGGTTGCCCACCGGCGGCCGGGGGATCTGATAACCCTTGGCCTTGATGGGGGCGATGACCTGGCTGTTGAAGGCGTCCATGAAGGTGCCCTCGCCGCCGGCGGAGAAGACGGTGTAGACGCTCTGGAAGCTGGGGATGTACTCGGCCGTCTCGGCGATCTCCATGTGGAAGAGCTCCATCTCCTCCGGCGTGAGGGAGAAGCCCCAGCAGTAGTCGCTGAACTCCCCCCGGGTGGGCTTGATCTCGGGCATGACGAAGGTGTGGCGGACGAAGGGCATGCGCTCGGTCCACTGCCGGATGGAGTCGGCGGACGCCCCCCTCTCCAGCTCTCCCTGGTGGCGCTGGCGCTGCCAGATGATCGCGGGACTGTCCTCCACCCGGAACCGCCCCAGCTCCTGGGGGATCCGGGCGATCTTCTGCCGGTGGAGGGTCAGGCTTTTCAGCAGGCGCTGCTGCTCGGCCACGGCGCGGATGAGCTCGGTCTCCCGCTTGCGGCACCGGGCCAGGAAGGCGGGCAGGTCGTCCTTGTTCACCATCTGCTCCACGTCGGACAGGGAGAAGTCATAGCTGCGGTACCAGACGCAGTCCAGCAGGTAGTTCAGCTCCCAGGCGTCGTAGTACCGGTAGCCCGACTCCTCGCTGCGCCGGGGGGTGATGATGCCCCGGCTCTCGTAGTAGCGCAGGGTGTCGTTGGGCAGCCCGTACATCCGGGACACCTCGCCGATCTTGTATCTGTGCTCGTCGTGCATCTCTGCTCTCCCCTTCCGTGGGTCTTTGATCGTTTTTTATCATACCACGGCGGGGGCGGCGGGGGCAAATAGTTTTTTGTTTATCCCTCCCAGAACGGAAGGAGCCCCCCTTCCCGGCGGGAAGAGGGGCTCCGAGAGGACAAACTCGCAAAACCTGGAAGGACCTTAGCCTCCGAACACATGCGCCAGCGGATAGACCAGCACCGCGCAGACGATCATACTGACCACGGTCATGTACAGGCCGTTCTTGAAGACGGTCTTGCCGTTGCAGTAGGGATCGGCGTAGGCGATGCCCACGGGCACATAGGCGGGCGGGATGGTGAAGGCCAGGTTGGCCGCCACGCACACGCCCAGGGCCAGGGGGAAGGGATCCATGCCCAGCTCCAGGCACATGGGGACGCCGGCACTGACGAAGATGATGCCCACGGGCACGTTGTTGGCGATGTTGGTCAGGATGACGCTCAGGACGCAGATCAGGGCGACCATGGCGTACGGGCTCATGCCGGAGACCAGAGGCACCACATAGGCGGAGATCCAGGCGGGGATGCCGGTGGAAGCCTCACCCATAGCGCCGGCCACCATCATGATACCGGCCAGCAGCACCACGGGCAGCCAGTCGATCTTGGCAAAGCCTTCCTTCAGGTCCAGCAGGGGCTCGCCGTCCACCTTCACGATGGCCAGCAGCACGATGGCCAGGAACAGGAAGGAGGAGTCAGCCAGACGGGCCATGGCCAGGTAGAACGGGTTGTCCGGGTCGACCAGGGAGATCATGCTGGGCACCACCCAGCAGAGGATCAGCAGGATGGAGACGGTGACCACGATCTTCTCGCGCTTGCCCATGGGGCCGGGCTTCATGGCCTCGATCTGGGCCCAGTCGATGTTCTGCAGCTGGGGCACGTCCTTGTCGACCTTGATGACCTTCTTCATCCAGGCCATCATGGCCAGCCAGATGATGGCGCCCACGGGGAAGGCGGCGCCCACATAGGCCACGATGTTGGAGGGCGCACCGGTGATGCTGGAGTAGATGCTCATCCACAGGATGGGCAGGGTGTGACAGATGGGGGTCATGGTGAAGCCGATGACCGCGGAGAAGGCGATCATGACGACCACGTATCTCGGCCACCTGTCTCCCTTCTTGAAGCCCAGGATCTGGAACATCTCATGGGCGATGCCCAGGACGAACAGCTCGGCGGGGGCCACGTCCAGGAACAGGGCGATGACCAGAGAGGACAGGATCAGCATGAAGGTGAACATCCAGGGGCTCTTGCGGGCCACCTTGGTGGTGATGAACCACATGCAGATGCGGCGGATGGTGCCGACCTTCTCCAGGGCGAAGCAGATCAGCAGGCAGGCCATGACGAAGACGACGATCCAGTTGCCGAAGGCCTGCATGCCGGCCTCATGGACGCCGGCCTGCTGCCAGGAGTTGGGGTAGATGACCTGGGCGTCCAGGCCGAACATGACCATGGCCAGGAAGGTGGGCCACATCATGTCCACGAAGGTCCACAGGAAAATCGTTCCGATGAATTCGCCCAGCAGCGCCATGCCCGCCTGTGTGATGGGCTCGGGCGCAGGGAGGAACCGGAACACGATCATGATCGCGATACCGATCAGGGACTTGATGAGATACGCTGCATCGATCTTTCCCTTGTTCTGCGCAAGTGTACTCATTTCAGTGCCTCCTTACTAAAAACTTTTCTCCACTGAGAGCTTTTCTCTTCTCCCGCAGTGACAGCGACGCCGCGGAAAAGTCCTCCCCTCCGCCCCGTTCGGCGCGGAGGGGTGAGCCGCCCGGTTGAGCAGGCCGGTGGCTCAGGTCCTTGGTCCGGGAATGTCCTCACAGTGCTGACTTTAAAGTATGAGGTGACCCGAAGGTCAAGATGATTTGTTAGAAAGTTGTCATTCCCCTGTGATTTTTGTTCGTTCTCCCGTTTTTTCGCCATTTCCTTTGTTTAATATGACAGACATTCGCGAATGGCTCTTCTTTTTATTCCTGTTTTTTCCTATATGCCCCTCCACTTCCACCGGAGACGCCCCCGGTCAAACCTTGGAGCGGCTCCAAAGTTTGCCTCTCAAAGGCCGTTTTTCTTTTTCTCACAACATTTTGGTTGTCAGCAGTTTCTCAGTCATCTTGATTTGATGTTTCCTTTTCTCCCCCTCCGGTGGTAGACTGCATTTGACAGCGGAGCGACCCGTTTCGATCGTGCTGCCCTTTTCCGGTGTGAGCAGCCGGAGACAGGACAGTATATGAGGAAAAAAAGGAGGAATTACCATGAGCATCGAGTATGATCGCGTCGTAACTTCCACCGCCTGGTCCCCCGGCCCCGGCTGCCACGGCGGCTGCGGCGTGAAGATCTATGTCAAGGGCGACAAGGTGGTCAAGGTCGAGGGCGACCGGGAGCACCCCTACAACCACGGGCGCGGCTGCTCCCGCCTGCTGGCCATGACCCAGTTCATGTATCATCCCGAGCGCATCCTGTACCCCCTGAAGCGCATCGGCCCCCGGGGCGACGGCCGCTTCGAGCGCATCACCTGGGATGAGGCCTACGACATCATCGAGGAGAAGTTCAACAAGATCAAGGAAGAGTACGGCGCCAACTCCGTCATCTTCATCCAGGGCACCGGCCGCGACATCGGCGGCCCCATGTCCATCGTGGCCTACAACTACGGCAGCGCCAACTGGTCTCAGCTGGGCCTGGCCGGTCAGGCCTGCTACGGCCCCCGTCTGGGCGCCATGTCCGCCGTGCAGGGCGACAACTCCATCTGCGACTGCTCCCAGTTCCTGGAGAAGCGCTATGACGATCCCCGCTGGAAGGCCCCCAAGGTCATCATCATCTGGGCCCAGGATCCCACCCGGGGCTGCCAGGACGGCTTCTACGGCAACTGGATCGTGGACTGCATGAAGCGCGGCTCCAAGCTGATCGTGGTGGATCCCCGCCAGAACTGGCTGACCTCCCGTGCCGAGTACCACCTGCAGCTGCGTCCCGGCACCGACGCCGCCATCGCCATGGCCATGATCAACGTGATCATCGAGAACGACTGGTACGACCACGAGTTCGTGGAGAAGTGGTGCTCCGGCTTCGAGGAGCTGAAGGAGCGCGCCAAGGAGTACACCCTGGAGAAGGTCTCCGCCCTGACCTGGGTGCCCAAGGAGACCATCTACGAGGCCGCCAAGATGTACGCCGAGAACTCCCCCGGCTCCGCCATCCAGTGGGGCCTGCCCCTGGACCAGATCGCCGACGGCGTCCACGCCGCCCAGGCCGTCAACGACCTGTGGGCCATCACCGGCAACCTGGACGTCCCCGGCGGCCAGGTCATCGCCCGCAACGGCTATCACGTGTCCGCCTATCCCTTCGACAACTATCAGCTGGCCGATATGTTCGGCGAGGAGTTCGTGGAGGACGTGGTCCAGAAGCGCATCGGCTCCGACGAGTACGGCTGGCTGCGTAAGTGGCGCTGCTACATCCAGCCCGACCTGGCCATCGACCAGATGCTGACTCAGAAGCCCTATCCCATCAAGGCCACCTGGACCCAGACCGCCAACCCCGTGGCCCGGGGCGCCGACGTGAAGCTCCACTATCAGGCCATGATGGCCATGGACTTCAACGTGGTGGTGGACCTGTTCCACAACGCCACCACCATGGCGGTGGCCGACATCATCCTGCCCGCCTCCACCTTCGCCGAGCGCACCGGCTTC